>NZ_JAJDMK010000075.1:0-10346 GCF_020593575.1 Holdemanella sp. DFI.5.55 | reverse complement strand
TTGGTGTAACATATGCTGAAGATAAGGAATATGTACAAAATGCCTTTAAACAATTAATTGAAGATGGTGTATATCCTGAAAAATTATGGAAATAGTTAGAATTTCAAAATAATTACTAAGCAAATATTAATAAAATTGGTTCATTGACATAGTTGAATTAGAGATTCACCTATAGATAGGAACCTTTTTTTGTGAAAAAAGACACATTTAATAAATTAGGATATAAAGCTAAAATTAACATTCATACAACGTTTTGTATAAATTGACTTCTGGACATATATCTTTATTTCGAACGCCACTTAAGATATTGTTGATTTTCATGAATTCATCTTGAAACATCTTGCTTCCAATCATCATTGTATGTAACTCACTATATTGAAATAACGCTAAATACCCTTGTAGATAATGTGTCATTACATTTCTTTCGCCTCTGAAGAATGCTTTGATTCTATCATGAAGACGATTAACCATTTCTAAGGTATATCCATCTTTCGATTTTTCACCAGTTGGTATTTTGACACATTTTATATTTAATGCATCCATTAATTGGTGATAGCTTCTTTGACTATCACTGATTACGATTGATCCAGGACATATTGTATTTTTAAAAATATCTATTAGCGTGCTAGAGGTGGGACGACCTCTATCTGCCGTGTGTACAACATAATTTCCATCTTCATCTATTGCACATGCGATACCAATTTTATCTTTACTTATACCTCTACGATTTTGGTTTACAAACCCCTTATCTTGGTAAGTCAAATATGTTTCATCTAGTTCATTTTTCTTTGACAATTGCTTTTTGTTTATCAATTGATTATGCACATACATAAGTTTATGTCTGTTATAAAAAGCTGAAACAATACTGATACCTACAAGCTTTGCAGTTTTAGATAAATAATCATTGTTCAATGAAGAATAGAATAAGATTTCCCATTGTTCTTTTGATAAATGAGACTAATGCATTAGATGATTTGTACTATTAATGAATCTTCGTTTACAATTATTGCATTTATAACGTTGTCTTCCTTTACTGTTTTTTCCGTCCTTAACAATATGAATGCTTCCACAATAAGGGCAGCACTCGATATGAGAGCTGAATAGAAATTCAAAGCATGACTGCTTAATGGCATCAGATAATTGTAGTAACTCATTCGTATCGTAGTTATCGAATGTTCTTGTATCCAGCAACTCAGTAGATTCATCTATTTTTAAATTAAATTCTGTACACATGTTTCGTTACCTCGCTTATAGGTAAAGTGTACTAGTCTAATCGACAATAATGATGTCTATATCCTGTTTTATTAAATGTGTCTTTACTTTAAAAGTTAAATCAGATAAAAATGAATCTGAAGAGTTGATAACTATTCTATAAACGGTTAGCAATTGATACGTTTTGCCTTAAGCTTGTTTATATGATAAAATCATTTAGTAAAAAAACACATGTTTTGTGTTGTCGTTAATTTCAGAATTAACAATTTACGTTGAAGGCTTATAAGCAATTTAGATATTTTATAATGAGTAATTTATGACAGATTATAGTTGGTTAAATCAGGCACTTCTTTTTTGAAAATATAGGAAGGTATTATATGGGGTATTTGGCGGTATATAATAATTGGATCAATGATAATTTTTTTGATGAAGATACAAGAGAAGAATTAGGATGTATAACTTTTGAGAAGGAAATAGAAGATCGATTTTATAAAGAATTAGAATTTGGTACTGGTGGACTTCGAGGAATTATGGGTGCTGGTACAAATCGTCTAAATAAATATACAGTTGGCAAAGTAACTTTAGGTTTAGGACATTATTTAATGGATAGCTATGGTAAAGACGAATGTATTGAACGAGGGGTTGTTATTGGGTTTGATACAAGAAATAATAGTAAAGAATATGCTAGAGTGGTAGCTGATGTTTTAACGGGGCTAGGGTTAAAAGTATATCTTATGAAAGATGCCAGACCAACGCCACAGTTGAGCTTTTCTGTGCCTTATTATAAAGCTTTAGCTGGTGTTGTTTTAACAGCAAGTCATAATCCTAAGGAATATAATGGATATAAGGTTTATGATGAGTATGGATGTCAATTGGTTCCTAGTCAGGCTGATCGAGTAATTCAATATGTGAATGAAGTGATAGATTATCAGTCAATAGATTTTGAAGGAAATGATACATTACTTACTTTTATTGATAATACAGAGGAATTTGTTTCAGAAGTATATAAACAACAGCGTATTAAAAATGAAATAATAAAGAATAATTTAAATGTTGTATATACTCCATTACACGGTTCTGGTAGAATACCCGTTTCTAAAATATTAGAAATGGATGGGTTCCATTGTGCTTCGCTAGTTGATGAACAGGCAAATGATGATGGGGATTTTTCTACTGTTAAATCACCAAATCCTGAAGATAAGGAAGCTTTAACTTTAGGTATCGAATTAGCTAAAGAGTTAAATGCGGATATTGTATTAGGTACAGATCCAGATTGTGATCGTGTGGGTATTGCGGTTAAAGATGCGAATAATGAATATAAATTATTGACAGGAAATCAAATTGGTTCATTACTAATGGATTTTATTATTCGTCACACAGATTTAAATGAACTAGAAAAACCTGCTATTATTAAAACAATCGTTACTTCTGAATTGGGTGCAAAGATTGCGGAAAAAAATGATATTGAAGTTTTTTCAACACTAACTGGTTTTAAATTTATTGGGGAGAAGATTACTCAGTTTGAAAAGGCAAAAGATCAAGATGATTTATCAAGAAACTTTGATTATTTGTTTGGATATGAAGAATCTTATGGATATCTTTGTGGGACTCATGCTAGGGATAAAGATGCCGTTGTTTCTAGTATGTTGATTTGTGAGATGGCTGCAGAAGCTAAGAGTCAAAATAAGACATTAATAGATAAGTTAAATGATATTTATAATGAATATGGTTATTATAAAGATGTTCTAGAAAGTTTCACATTAAAAGGAAAAGATGGTGTTGAAAAAATTAATGAGATGATGAGTACTCTACGAAATGAATGTCCATTTACGGATGTTGAAAAAATATCGGATTTTAATAAAACAACATTTGAAGAGCATGGTTTTGGCACATATCCAATTTCAAATGTGTTGAAATATGAATTAAAAGACGGTTCATGGGTAGCTGTTAGACCTTCGGGAACAGAACCTAAAATTAAAATTTATTATAGTATTAGAGGAAATGATGAATCGGATGCGAATGTTCGATTTGAGATGATTCAGAATTTAATTAAAACAAGAATGGGACTATAGGAAAGGGGTATATTATGCATATTATTTTACTTTCAGGAGGTAGTGGGAAACGTTTATGGCCATTATCGAATAATGTTCGTAGTAAACAATTCATAAAATTATTTAAGAATGAAAATGGAAAGTATGAATCTATGGTACAAAGAGTGTATCGTCAAATTCAAACTGTGAATTCGGATATGGAAGTGACAATTGCGACAAGTAAGTCACAAGTGAGTGCGATTCGTAATCAATTAGGAAACAAGGTTTCCATTTGTTTAGAGCCTTGCAGAAGAGATACATTTCCAGCAATCGCTTTAGCAGCTGCTTATCTAAAAGATGTACAGGGATTAAGTGAAGAGGATTGTGTTGCCGTTTGTCCTGTGGATCCTTATGTAGATAATACTTATTATCAGACTGTACAGAAATTAGAGGAAATTGTAAAAGAAGGACAATCAAATTTAGTTTTGATGGGAATAGAACCAACTGTTCCTAGTGAAAAGTATGGATATATTATTCCTGTGGATAAGAATGAGATTAGTCGTGTAGCTAAATTTACTGAAAAGCCAGATACAGAAACAGCCAAAGAATACATTAAACAAGGTGCGTTATGGAATGCAGGTGTGTTTGCGTTTAAACTAGGGTATTTATTAAATAAAGCACATGAATTAATTGATTTTGTGGATTATGCAGATTTATTTAAGAAATATGATACATTGACAAAAATTAGTTTTGATTACGCAGTCGTTGAAAAAGAACCTAATATCCAAGTGCTAAGATATACTGGGCAATGGAAAGATGTTGGAACTTGGAATATGATGGCTGAGGTTATGGCTGATAAGACAAAAGGCGATGTAATTTTAGATGATACTTGTAAAGATACAAATGTCGTAAATGAATTAAATATTCCAATTCTTTGCATGGGATGTGAGGACATGGTTGTTGCTGCCAGTGAAGATGGTATCTTAGTTTCTACTAAAGAAAGAAGTGGCTATATGAAGCCGTATGTAGAAAAAATAGACAATCCGAGTATGTTTGCAGAAAAATCTTGGGGCACTTTTACGGTAATCGATAATCAGGAAAATTCAAAAACAATTAAGATTGAAATGAAGCCAAACACAGAAATGAGTTATCATTCACATTCATCGAGAACTGAGATTTGGAATATTGTTTCTGGTACTGGTAAAGCGTGTATTAATGGGGAGTACAAGGTTGTTAATGCGGGGGATGTTATTCAAATTCCAATTAACACAAGGCATAATATTAAGGCATATGAGAAAATGGAAATCATCGAAATTCAATTAGGCGATATTATTAAAGTGACTGATAAGTCAAAGTATGAAATGTAGGTATGGCTATGACAAGAATGAGATTAATGAATACAGAGATTGATAATTTAACAATGGACGAAACACTGGATGCGATTGATAGTTTAATTAAAGAAGATAATTGTTCTTATGTTGTAACACCTAATGTGGATCATATCGTACAACTTGAAAAAGATGAAGAATTAAAAAGGGTTTATGAGAATGCATCCTTGATTTTAACGGATGGTAAACCATTAATTTGGATTTCCAACTGGTATAAAACGCCAATTAAAGAGAAAATTTCTGGCTCAGATCTATTTCCTCGTGTGTGTGAGTTAGCGGCGAAAAAAGGATATACTATGTATTTACTTGGTGCAGCTGAGGGTGTTGCAGATAAAGCAGCTAAAAATTTGATGGACAAGTATAAAGGGCTGAATATTGTAGGTACTTACTCACCTCCTTTCGGATTTGAAAAGGATAAAGTGGAATTAAAAAAAATTGAAAGACAGATTCAAGAAGTTCATCCTGATATTTTAATTGTTGGTTTAGGCTGCCCAAAACAAGAAAAGTATATGTATCATCACTGCAAAGAACTAGATGTGCCTATCTCATTTGGTTTAGGGGCGAGTATTGACTTTGAAGCAGGAAATATCAAAAGAGCTCCTAGATGGATGTCAGAACATGGTTTAGAATGGCTTTACCGAATCACTCAAGACCCTAAGAGATTAGCAAAGAGATATTTAGTAGATGACATGAAAATAATTAGTATAGCAAGAAAATATCGGAGAGGTGTATAATGTCTACTATTAATGAGGTTGCTGTTGTAATTCTTAATTATAAATCATGGAGGGATACATTAAATGAAATTGATCTGTGTCACAAAGAGATTGGTATAGATTATGAAAATATTATTGTTGTAGACAATGCTTCTCCAAATGAATCAAAAGAAGAACTAGAAAAAAATAGCCAATTAGGATATAGGTTCATTTATTCCACTGAAAACAATGGTTATGCCAGTGGAAATAATATAGGATTAAAATATGCTTTCAATCATGGATATAAATATGCACTTATCCTTAATAATGATATTTTATTCAATGATAAAGAATTTTTAAAGAAACTATTAGAAGTAGTTGATAAGGATAATAAATTAGCTGTAGTTAATCCAGATGTTTATTCACCATCGGGATATTTGTTTAATCGAGATGCAAAGCGACCTAATTTATTCGATTATACTGTAGGAATGTATTTATATAAAAAGAGGGGTAGAAATATTCAAGATATAGATAAATATGGATATGTATATCGTCCTCAAGGATGTTGTATGTTAGTTGATTTAAATAAGTTAAATCAGGTGGATTATTTGGATGATTCAACCTTTCTTTATTATGAAGAAGTCATTTTAGCGGAAAGACTAATTAATAAAGGGTTTAGATGTGCATGTTGCACGAATACTAGTATTATTCATAATCACTCTACAACTGTAAAATCAAGTTTTGAGTTAAATGAAATTATTAAAATTAAGAATAAAAGTTTTTCTTATTATTTAAAAGAATATAGACATTATAGTAATTTGAAAATTAAAATGTGTTGTGCATTTAACTTTTTAAAAGAAAAATGTCTTAATTAATAAGATATACTGTTGTTATTATTGAAAGGTGAGATAGAATTGAAACTGTTTAGTATTGTTATACCAGTGTATAATGTAGAAGATTATTTATCAAAATGTGTGGATTCGATTATAAATCAGATTGTTCAAAATCAGATAGATTGTGAGATTTTACTGATAGATGATGGTTCTACAGATAATAGTGGAGCTATTTGTGATCAGTATTATGAAAAATATGAAAATTATATTAGTGTTTATCATAATGAAAATCAAGGCTTACTATTAACAAGAAGATTTGGCTATAAAAAAGCTAAGGGTGAGTATATCTTGAATTGTGATTCAGACGATTTACTTGATGAAAATATGTTGAATCGATTAAAAAATGTGATCGAAAAATTTTCTTTTCCTGATTTGATATTTTTTAATTATTATTCTTTTGATGGAGAAAATAAAGAAATTGTAACTCATGACATTTTTTCTAATGATAAAGAATGTGTTGTCACTAAAGAAAATGTTTATGATAAATATTTTAAAAGCCAAGATATAGTCAGTATGTGTTGTAAAATATATAAGAAAAAATGTATAGATTTAACAAATGATTATAAAAAATTTGGTAAATTTGGAACAGGAGAAGACACATTACAAACAATAGAATTAATTAATAATGCCAGAACATTTGTATACTTAAATGAACCTTTGTATCTTTATCGAATGGGTACTGGGATGACAAGAAGATTTGATGAAAATTATTATTTTTCTTTCAAGAAAGTCTTTGATGAAATTGTTCGTCAAAAGAATGTTTGGAATATTGATAATTTTAATACCTTATTTGCAATAAAAGTATTACAAACTTCTGCACGAACTATGACTCAATCAAGATATAAAAAATGGAATTCTTTTAGTGAGCAAAAAACTTTCTTAAGTAAAATTAATTCGGATTGTTATTTTATAGAAAGTATCAAATATTTAGATGAAATTAAACCATATTTAAAAAAGAATTATATAGTGTTATTAAAGTTATTAAAAGAGAATAAACTTAATAGGATTTGTTTTATGTTAAGAATTAGAAATTTAATAGGTTAATAATTTATGAAAATGAATATAAAATTTGTAAAGAATAATTTAACTGAACTAAATTCTTATGTTGGATTTATAGTCTTACTAATATCAATGTATGTGTTTGAATCAACTACTTGGACTAGTTTTAATGATAGTTTTATTCATGATGTTATATTAGGGTGCACATTAATGTTCGCTATTTCTTGTATGCTCTTAAAAAAATCTAGTTTAAAAGAAAAGTTTGTTTTTGGAATTTTGATGTGTATTGGTTTATTATGCTATATTTCAACCCGATTTACTGGTTTATTATTAACATTCTTGGCTGTAACATTAATTCCTAGAAATAGTATAGATAAAGTTTTTAGAATCATTTTTATTGAAGAATTATTCTTGACTATTTGTATTATTCTTTTATCCTTGATTGGTATTTTACCAAATCAAGTAGTTGAGATAAATAAAAGTCTATATACAGTCAATGCGTATACGTTTGGCTTTAATCATCCAAATATATTAACTGCCCAAGCAACTACAATAGTTTTTTTATATTTATGCGTGAATAGGAATAACGTACAAATTAAAACAATATTAATTTCGTTAATATCTACATTGCTAATTTTTTATTTTTCTAGAGGGCGTACAGCTTTTTTACTGAGTTTATTAACAATAATTCTGATTTGTATTAATAAAACTGGAAAATTTAATAGTATTAAATCTTTAATTTTTAAATATTTACCTTACTTGAATATTGTAATAATATTAACAATTATAATAGTTATTATTCTTTTTGCTTTTTTTGGAGGACATTCAAGACTAATTAATTTAATTAATGATTTAATATTTAATGGAAGAATAGGGCTAGCTTGGTTAAACTTTAAAGCTTATTCTATGAGTTTATTCGGTGTAAATTTAGATCCTAGTGTGTGGCCAGAATGGCAATATCATGCTTTAGATAATGGTCATATGATGATTTTTTTACAATATGGTGTTATTGGATTCATAGCATATTTTTACATTGTGCAAAGAGTGTTAAATAATATTGCTAAGAGAAAAGATATAGTAATGTGTATAATAATTTCAGTATTATTGATTTGGTTGATTTATGAAGGTACTATGTCTTATGTTGGGAAAAACTTTACTTTACTTTTTGCCTTTTATAGAGGTAAAAGTGGATTAAAAAAGGAAGGGGTAAAACAAAATGTTACCTAAGAAAATACACTATTGTTGGTTTGGAGGAAATGAATTACCAGATTTAGCTATTAGATGCATTGAATCGTGGAAGAAGTATTGCCCTGATTATGAAATTATTGAATGGAATGAAACTAATTTTGATTTAGAATGTTGTGATTTTGTAAAGGAAGCATATAAGGCAAAGAAATGGGCTTTTGTTTCAGATTATGCTCGTCTAAAAGTTGTCTATGATAATGGAGGAATATATTTAGATACAGATGTTGAATTGGTAAAGTCTCTAGATATTCTGCTACAAGAAAAATGTTATTTTGGTGAAGAAACAACGGGATATGTTGCTACAGGTCTTGGCTTTGGAGCGGAAAAGCATAGTCCTATAATTGATTTATTATTAAAAGAATATTATAACAAACATTTCATTAATGATGATGGTTCATATAATATGGATCCATGTCCTAAAATAAATACAAAACCATTACTTCAATTTGGTTATAGTTTTAGTGGCAATAAAATATGGAGATGTGATGATTTTACAGTATATCCACCCGAGTATTTTTGTCCATTAGAGTATAATACCAATAAAATGAATATTACTGCTAATACTTTATCTATTCATTTGTATAATGCATCATGGTTAAGCACATTGGATAAGTTGATTAATAGAATTGAAGGTAGTAATAAGCATGGTATAAGTCTTAAAATCAGACGTTTAGTATCGTTTCCATTTAGAGTAATTAATAAATTTAAAAAAAATGGATTTGGTAATACAATAAAACAAATATTAAATATAATTCAACGTTAGATATGTTTGAATAAAATTGCCATTGAATATTAGCATAGTTGAATTTAAAGTTATATAAAATGTATTAGTTAGGAGAAAATGGTGGAAGAATTGTTAAAAGTTTCGATTATCATACCGGTGCATAATGCTGAGAATACTCTTAATCGTTGTATTGAAAGCGTTGTATGTCAAAGTTATAAAAATATTGAATGTATTTTAGTAGAGAATGGATCAAGTGATAATTCTCCATTTTTATGTTCAATGTATGCAGAGAAATACAAAAATATCATATCGAAATCTATTGGATCTAAGGGTGTTTCTTATGCAAGAAATTGTGGATTATCACTTGCTACTGGCGATATTATAGGATTTTGTGATGCTGATGATTTTTTGGAAATTAATGCAATAGAATTGGCAGTTAATGAATTCAAAAAAAATGAAAATATAATTTCTGTTTTTGGTGCATTTAATATAGGAACAATCGATGAAAATGGAATTTTACATAATACATATAAAGGTTTAAAAAATAAAAAAATTTCTATTCCTAAAGCTATGGAATTAGTAATAGTTAACGATTCTGTCATGGGAAGTGTTTGGAATAAATACTATAGGACAGAGGTTCTTAAAAATATGAGTTTTGACTGTTCTTTAAGTTATTGTGAAGATATGCATTTTAATGTAAAAGTTTTAAATTCTATTCGAAGTAAAAAGAAAGTTAAAGTAATTAGTTCGCAACTGTATTGTTATATGGAAAATGTTAATAGTTTAACACACTCCGAAGATATATTATTTGATGATAAAGATGAATTGAAATATATAGTTGCATTAAAGAAAATTGAAAATGAATGCAAAGTTAATAAACGAATTAAACGTTTATGTAAAATGAAAATCGCTTGTTTCTCTATTGATAATTTAAAAACTACGAATATTAATAATATCAAAAGACAAAATTTATTCCGTGAATTGAATGAAAACTATTTATATTTGGTGTTAAACTTTTGGAAAAACAATTGGAAATGGAATATAAAGAGAATTCTTAATGGAATTATTTTTTTGTGTGAGGATAAAAGGAGAAAATCTTAATGAAAAAAAAAGGCGCTCTAAAATAGTGTAGGGTTATGTGAAAATACCGGCTTTAAATTATT
>NZ_JAJDMK010000074.1:0-10824 GCF_020593575.1 Holdemanella sp. DFI.5.55 | reverse complement strand
TACAATAATTTAAAGCCGGTATTTTCACATAACCCTACACTATTTTAGAGCGCCTTTTCTTGCTGTCTTTTTACGTATGTTCTATTCTTTTTCTTTTTTGCTCTCTTCAATCACTCTTGAAGCATAAGGTTCTGGCACTGGATCATATCGGTCCATTTCCATTGTATAAGTACCTAAACCAGTTGTCATACTTCTTAATTCAACACAATATCTAGACATATTTGCCATTGGAACTTGTGCATCAATTTCTTGATCTGAATCCACTGGAGTCATACCCATAATTGAACCTCTACGTTTATTCATATCACCAATTACAGCTCCTGTAAATTCATCTGGAACACGAATCTTAACATTCATGATTGGTTCTAATAAGATTGGACGAACTTTAGTCATCGCGTCTTTATAAGCTAAATGAGAAGCCATTTTAAATGCCATTTCACTTGAGTCAACATCATGATATTTACCATCTAATAATGTTGTCTTCACATTGACCATCTTATATCCTGCTAAAGGACCTTTTTGGCAGCATTCACGAAGTCCAGTTTCTACGGCCGGGAAATATTGTTTCGGAACAGCTCCACCAAATACTTTTTCTGCAAATACCATTTCTTCTTCATCTGGATTTGGACTAAATTCTACAAATACATGTCCAAATTGTCCATGTCCACCAGATTGTTTTTTATGACGACCTTCACCAACAGCTGTCTTTGTGATTGTTTCACGATATGTGATTTTTGGATCACTTAAAACAACTTCAGCTTTAAATTTAGAATTTAATTTATTTACAATGACATCTAAGTGTTGATCACCCACACCATAAATCACTGTTTCTTTTGTTTCTGGATTGTTTACAACTTTAAATGTTGGATCTTCTTCCTGTAAACGAGCAAGTCCATTTGATAAACGATCCTCGTCATTTTTAGTCTTAGGCACAACAGCTTGTCCATACATCGGTGTATCGAATGTGATTGGATCTGCCATCAACAATTTGCCTTTATCACACAATGTATCGTTTGTTCTAGTATTTTGTAGTTTTACTAAAGCACCAATATCTCCAGTAAACAATTTACCAGCTGCTGTCTGGTGTTTACCTTTAACGATATAGATTTGACTGATTTTTTCAGGTTTACCATTATTGGCATTCACAACTGTACTATCAGCTGCAAGTACACCACTCAATACTTTTACATAACTGATTCTTCCAACAAATGGGTCCATAATCGTTTTAAATACTTGTGCTGTTAAAACTTCTGTTTCACTTGTCAACAATTCAACTTTAACACCATTTGGAGTTGTAGCTGTGTACATACCTCTTTCTGAGTATGTTGGGAAATAATCAACGATTAAATCCATCAAACGTTGGATACCAATTGAATTGACTGCACTACCAGAATATACTGGACAAATTTCTCCATTACGTACACCAATACGCACACCACGTTTTAATTCTGCATCACTAAATTCTTCACCAGAGAAGAATTTTTCCATTAATTCATCATCGCCCATCGCAACCGCTTCGGCAATCTGATCTTTATAAAGAGCCACTTCTTCTTGCATAGATTCAGGCACTGGGCATGCTTTATCAGCTAATTCCGGACTATAATACCAGGCTTTATTTTTAATGATATTTACAGATCCGACGATTTTTCCATCTTCAACGATAGGAACCTCAAATGGAATAACACTCTTACCAAATTCTTCACGCAATGCTTGATAACTTGCATCAAAACTTGTGTGTTCTTCATCTAACTTATTGATAAAAAAAATTGTAGGCTTCTTTTCAGCTATAGCTTGTTTATAAGCCAATTTAGTTCCTGATTGTAAAGGATCTTTGGCATTAACTACGATTAAACTTGAATCACCTACCGCAAAACCACCTTGTTTTTCACCAACAAAGTCTAAATAGCCTGGTGTGTCAATGAAATTAATTTTACTATCTTCCCATTCAATTGGAACAATTGTTGTATAAACAGATAGTCCACGACGAATTTCTTCAACATCGAAATCGATCATTGAACTTCCTTCTGTTGTTTTACCAAAACGATCTGTTGCCTTTGTATAATATAACATAGCTTCTAGAACACTTGTTTTTCCAGCTCCACTATGTCCGATTACGCTTACGTTACGTACTTCAAAACTCTGATAATCTCTCATACGCTTAACCTCATCTTAAGATTGGCTCTAATTGAGCTCTACAGTGTTCACGAACATAATCTAATGCAACATTACCTTGTTTATCTGTCATATCTTTATCAGCGCCATATGCCAATAATTTTTCCACTAAACTTGGATATCCTCCATAAGCTGCACGCATCAATGCAGTTACACCATTATTATCAAATAAGTTTACATCTGCGTTTCTTTCAAGCAATAAGTGAATTGTGTCACGCTTAAACGCAATACAAGCTTCCATTAAAGCACTACGACCTACCTCATCTTGATCATTGATTTTTGCCCCAGCATCTAATAATACTTCAACACAACGATCTTGTCCTAATAAGCAAGCACGCATTAAAGCTGTACGTCCTCTGTCATCTTTGGCATTGACATCTGCACCTGCATCAATCAAAGCCTTTAAGATTGTTTTATTACCTTTTTTTGCAGCTGTCATTAAAGCTGTTTTCCCTTTATTATCTGAAATATTCACATCAGCCCCATTATCAAGTAAAACCTGCACAACATCTTTACGGTCACGCTTACTTGCACGCATCAATGCAGTACGGCCATCACCATTCTGGTAGTTTACGTCCGCTCCTGCTTTGATTTGAGAACAAACCATTGGGAAATCTCCATTCGCACATGCATCCCAAAATACCTTATTAAAATTCTGATCCATTTCAATCATCCTCCTCATCATTATTGCTCTTGAAATCACAGAAAAACTGGAATGATAGTTCACCCCAGTTTACATATGTACAAAGAAAAGATTGAAATTTTTATTTACTTTTACGCCTTGAACTTGATTCATCTCAATCACTCCTTTGTTTAACTGATTCCATTCTAACAAAGAAAATATTTAGTGCAAATCAAGTACCAACTTGGACAGAAAACCTACCAATTATGCCTTTTCACAAAATAATTCAATAGATTCATGAAGCGGACCTTCAATAAAAGCCACTCGAATTGGAGAAACTGGATTTGTTTTCATATCTACATTTTTAGGCTCCACACTCACTCTATAGCCAGCATTACGAACTTTTTCAACAAGTTCATCCACATGATCTGTCGCAAACGCAAAATCACGAATACATCCTTCCCCAACTGACTTTGTGCCATCCAAAAATATTTCAATACAACTATTAAAACAATCTAAATGAATGCCTGTATCCCACTTTCTCAATACGGGAAGTTCTAATAATTCATGATAGAAACAAATCATTTCATCATATTGTTCTTGGGTCTCACATTTAAATGCAACATGGTGAATTCCCTTAATCATGATTTCTTCTTTCTAACAAACTAAATGTCACTTGTCCTTTTTCTCTTTGGACATCCGTACAAACAACACGTACACGCATTCCCATTTGGAACACTTTACCATGCGTCTGTCCCTTTAAAGTCATTGTATCCTCATCATAATCGTAGAAGTCATTTGATAAAGTATGAACTGGAACAAGTCCTTCCACTGTATTATCCATTTCCACAAAGAAACCAAAACTCATCACACCAACAATTGTTCCTTCAAAAACTTGACCAATTCTTTTCTCCATGAACTGCGCCTTCTTATAGTCATTCACCATTCTTTCCATCATAATCGCATCTCTTTCTTTTTCAGAAATATGGAAAGCCTGTTTTTCGATTTTCTTTTCATCATTTGATGGTGTACGCTTTTGTTCATTAAAACAATATGCATGCAGCATACGGTGTACAACTAAGTCTGAATAACGACGAATTGGACTTGTAAAATGACAATACTCTTCAAGTGCCAAACCAAAATGTCCTAAACAATGCGCATCATAACGCGCCTTTTGCATAGAACGCAAAGCTACCATAGACAAGACTTCATATGAATTTTCATCTTGAATCGATTCTAAGAATTTTTGGATTTGGCTAGCATTTACTTCATCTGGATAGAAATCAAATGGAATACGTAAAGAATTCGCAACGGTACAGATTGTCGCCACTTTTTTAGGATCTGGATTTTCATGCACACGATACATGCTTGGAATTTTATTCACATGCATATGGTGAGCCACACAAACATTGGCTAAGATCATACATTCTTCAATCATTTGTTCGGCAAAACCGCGCTCTAAAACTGTTACATCTACAGGATAACCATTTTTATCCATAATGATCTTTGCTTCTTTGGTATTAAAATCAATACATCCACGATTGTGTGACTGTTTCTTTAATAATTTAGCTAAAGATTCTAGAGTAAACAATAAATCTTTAACTTCTGAATACTCTTCCAGTATAGTTTCATCTGCAGCTAAACATGCGTTTACCTTTTTATATGTGCAGCGCTTATCGGAATGAATCACACTCGGGAAGACATTATATGTTAATAGATTTCCCCTCTCATCCACTTGCATAGCACAAGTAATCGTTAAACGGTCTACACTTGGATTTAATGAACAAATACCGTTACTCAAATCAAATGGAAGCATAGGCACAACTCGATCACAAACATATATAGAGTTTCCTCGTAAATAGGCTTCTTGATCAAGGGCACTATTTTCTTTTACATAATGTGAAACATCGGCAATATGTACATACAATAAATATCCCTTTTCATTTTTCACAATCGATATCGCATCATCAAAATCCTTGGCGTCATCCCCATCAATTGTGACAGTTAATAGATTTCTTAAATCTTTACGATTTTCAAGTTCATCCTTTTGTACTTTTGCCGGGGTTCTTTTACACTCCTTTACAATTTTCCCATTAAATACCTGACGAACTTGGTTGCTCGTAAGCATAGCACTAATATCTACGCCTGCATCGTCTGGATGTCCTAAGACTTGGATAATCCTTACTTCTAGAGGATCTGCATACTTCACAATTTGGCATACAACTTTTGTACGTTTTTTAAAACTAAATTCTTTTTCATTGACTACACGAATTGAACAGTGTAAATCTAAATCGCTATAGAAGAATGTTTTCTTCTTTTTAAGAATCATAACTCCTGTAATATTTGTCAATCCATGATTAAACACTTTGATTAAAGACGGTTCTGGCTTTAATCGCACTAAAACTTCATCTTTATCAAAGATCTTCATCTTTTTATTTTTCGGAACATACACCTTATTATTTTCATTAAATACAGCAATTTCATATCTGGAAATATCTTTTGCACTTCCAGCCATAAAATGTATATCATCAATCAAATATAGGCTTGTATGATCGTTATAAATCAATTTTTCATCTTCTAATTCATTTAAAGACTTCACCATTTCTGTAAATTCTTTACTTGATTTAGGTCTTACTATTTTTTCTAAATCGCGTATTTTACATTCTTTTTTTTCTTCTAGATATTGAATGATCTTTTCTTTCATTTTTTCCTCCTTTAAAACAGAAAAAAGACCTTAACGGTCTTTTAATTACACAATCTGCAATGCGATTACAATCGCAAAGAACAAAATTCCACAAAACAAAGTTAAACGAGAGATAACTTTTTCAGGACCTCTTTCTTTTTGTACCGCAAACAAGTTCAAATCTCCACTTCCTGTAAAGGCAGCAGACAATCCGTCTGATTTACCACTTTGTAATAATGTCAATATAATAATAACACCAGATAATGTCATTAAAACCACGTTTAATATATCTTTCATTTTTTCATCACACCTTCTACGATATTTCGATTATACCAATAATTCAATAAAAATACTAGTCAAAATTATAGTCTACTAAATCCATCAACGTATTCACTACATGAGTTGGATAAATTTTTAGTCGTTCAATATCTTCCTTGTTGTGAACCCCCGTCTGTACAAGCACCGTTTCAATATTTTGTTCATACCCAAGTTTAATATCCGTTTCTAGATTATCACCAATTAATACAATTTCATCTTCTTTTAAGCCAAAATATTCTAAACACAAATCAAGAATCGCTCGATTTGGCTTACCAATACGAGGGGATTTTTGATTAGCTGCATATTCAAACATATCTACGACACTGCCATTACCAACTTCAAATCCACCTGGTTTTGCTAAAATACGATCATTATTTGTACCAATAATTTTGGCTCCATTTAAAATCAAAGATAGAGCTTTTGAGTAAGATGCATATGTGGCATCTTTATCCAATCCTATAAAGACAAAATCTGGATTTTCATCATCAATAATAAAACCTTCTTGATTCAATGCATCTTTCATGCCTTGTTTTCCAATGTAATAAGCTTTATTCCCTTCATAATGTTTCTTAACATATTGGCTAGCTGCCATGGCACTATTATAAAACATCTCTGGCTTAATATTTGTATATCCCATCTCTTCCATATGCTTTACATTTTCTTGTGGGGTACGCATCGAATTGTTTGTCAAAAAAATAAATGGAATGTCCATTTGGATACAATAATCTAAAAATTGATGAGCACTTTCAATAATCTGCGTCCCACGATACATTGTGCCATCTAAGTCAAATACTAAAGTTTTCATAATTCACCTAAAAAAAGAAAGTCTTAGTCGACTTTCTTTAAATCCATATATGGAATTTCTGTTGGTGTTTCACGACCAAATAAGATTAATAGAACTGTAGCTTCTTTCTTTTCTTCGTCCATAGCTTCAATAACACCTTCGGAGTTTTTGAAAGCTCCATTTGTGATTTCTACACGGTCTCCCACTTCAAAATCAACTTGAACATTTACATCCTGACGTCCTAGACGACGTAATACAGCATCAACTTCTTCTTGAGCTACTGGGAATGGTTTAGCACCCTTTCCGCTTGATCCAATAAATCCAGTTACACCTGGTGTATTACGTACAACATACCAAGCTTCATCTGTCATGATCATTTGCACTAATAAATAACCAGAGAATAGATTGTGTGTTTTTTCTACTGGTTTACCATTTTTATATTCAATTTCTTTTTCTTCAGCAACGACGATCTGGAACAAAGAATCTTCAAGACCCATAGTTTTTACACGACGTTCCAAGTTTTCTTTTACACGATTTTCTTGACCTGCATATGTATTTACTACATACCATTCTTTTTTTAACTCTGACATATTTTCCTCCCTATGCGCCAACGATCACTTTCACAAGACCGCTTGATAAAACCTCACAAACAAAGAAATACAAACCAAATAATACTGTAAATACGATTACCAAACCACTTGATGACATTAATTCTTTAAATGTTGGCCATTTAACAGTTTTTAATTCTTTGAACACTTTTGATGGTGAATATGTTCTTTCTTTTTTTTCTTTACTCATATGGATTCCTCACTTTGTTTCCTTATGCAAAGTATGCTTGCCACACTTTGGACAATACTTTTTAATTTCAAGACGTTGCGTGTTGGTCTTCTTATTCTTTGGGGTCGTATAATTTCTTGATAAACACTCTGTACACGTCAAAACAACTTTATCTGCCAATTCCTTCACGCTCCTTAACTCAATAAATGTACCATTTTATCCAGTCAACTGTCAATTGTCGTATACCACTTTTTTACCTTTTCAAACATAAAACTTACCTTTGAAGCACTTAAGCCAAGTTCTTCCGCTATATTTTTTAAAGTATAGCCCTCCATTCGATAGTCAATGATCTGTACATAATCTTTACCAAAAACACGGTTTATACGATTTTTTGTATATTCCCACATGAGTTTATCTAAAACAACATCATGAACTTCTAATGAATCGAACATGTTCACATCACCATAGTATAGTTTTGTATCCTCACGAATTCTTTGGTCTAAACTAATACAGGTTTGATTTGAGTAACACTGCTTTCTTATGCTATGACGCAAAATATCATAGGCCTTATTTTTAGTGCAACGCCTATAAAATCCTGAAAACGAAAGTGCACGATCCATTCGATATTCAAATATACAATGATACAACAATAAATCGGCATGACGATAGAATTCTTCTTTTTCGCAAAGAATTGTGTTTGCCTTTCGTACAAAGACATCCGCCCATATGTCCGTCACCATAGGTCTATAGTATTGAATCAAATTTTTCATTTCTGTAAAATCATTCATTTGAACCATGTATATACATTCATATATATTCATCTTTATCACCTAAATCCATTATAACGAGGCAATGTGAAAAAGACATTAAAAAAGCCGATTTTATAAAAAATCGACTTATTTGATTGGATTTCTTTGGTTGTATACCTCATACATCAAGACAGCTGCTGCAACACTCGCATTTAATGAAGTGATACTTCCGACCATTGGTAGATACACCATATAGTCACATTGTTTCTTTACAAGATTTGAAATACCCTGACCCTCAGATCCTATAACTAATACAGTTGGTGAATCATACATACCTTCACGATATTCTCTTGCATCCTTCATATCTGTACCAACAACCCAATATCCTTCTTGTTTCAAGTTTCTTAATGTCTGCGATAAATTCGTCACAATCGAAACAGGTACAGTATAAGCAGCTCCTGTACTTGCCTTAACAACCGTTGGAGTTAATCCACAACTATTGTGTTTCGTCAAGATGACACCATCAACACCCGTACAATCACAAGTTCTTAAAATAGCACCTACATTATGTGGATCTTGAACACCGTCCAAAGCCACTAATAATCCTGGCTTTTTAGCTCGTCTAACTAATTCTTCAATACTATATGTTTCAATTTCACTTACTTTTACCGCAACTCCATTATGATGTGTTGAATTCGCAATTTTATCTAATTTTGCACGATTACAATATTCTACCTTTAAATTTGATTTTTGAATCGATTTTAAAAGCTTTGCGTCTTTCAATCCCTGAAGTACATATACTTTTTCGATTGAATCCGGATCATTTTGAAGTGTAGAATACACATTTTTTCCATATACGATCATAGACTGTCCCCTATATCAATTATTCTATCTAGACAAACCTTAAGTCTATCCTGATGTCCATATAAATATAAATATCCCAACATAGATTCTAATGCAGTTGCTTCTAAGTATGTTTTGTGTGTCGCATTTTTAGCCTTTGAATGAATCGTCGCATTTCTTCCACGTGCAAGAATCGTTTTCTCATCCTCGGTAAAGAAATCTTCATCCATCATTGTATTCAACATAACAGATTGCCCTTTAGCACTACAAATTACAGCGTTTTTCTTCTGAAGAACATGGGCCTTGCGATACCCTAAACTTAGAAGGTGTTCGCGCACAGCCAAAGACATAACGGCATCACCAATCCATGCTAGACTTGTCGCATTTTCCGTTACAATTTCCATTACAGAATTCCTTTTTCAATCAATGCAGCACGAAGTGTATCCGCTGTTTCAAAATCTTTTTCTTTAACTGCACTTCTCCAGTTTTGATACATTTCTTTATCTTCATCACTCATTGTAATCTTATCAAATTCAATACCTAAAATATAAAGCATCTTTTCTAATGTATGTACTAAAACAGCTAAATTTTCAACATCGATTTCTCTTTGACGAACCGCCTGATTGATTTTTTTAACGACTTCATAAACAACACTGATCGCATTAGGTGTATTTAAATCATCATTTAATGCATCAATAAATGAAGTATACGTTTCATCAAATGCAGTTGTTTCTTTAGCATTTGATAAAGCAAGTTTTACACAAGCCTGTTTATAAGCAGCTGCAATCTTATCTAATTCTTTCTTTGAAGTTGAAAATGCTTCTTCGTTTAAGTTTAGTGGAGCGCGATAATGTGTAGAAATCATCAACCAACGAGTTAAGTTTCCTCCATGGTTTGCGATCAAGTCTTTAGCCCACCATACATTACCTAATGATTTTGACATCTTGATACCATTGATATTGATCATACCATTGTGTACCCAGATATTTGCCAAGTGTGTATCGTTGCATACTTCACATTGGGCAATCTCATTTTCGTGGTGAGGAAATTTTAAATCTAAACCACCACCATGGATATCAATCAATGTTTTCTTAAATACATCCTGTATCATAACCACACATTCTGTATGCCATCCTGGACGTCCTTTTGACCAAGGTGAATCCCATTTAATTCCTTCCGTTGTCTCTTTCCATAAAGTAAAATCTAATGGATTCTCCTTCTTTTCATTTTCATCAATACGAGCACCAACCATTAGATCATCAATACTTTGATGAGACAGTTCTCCATATTTTTTATCACTATTAACTCGGAAATAAACATCGCCTCCCACTTGATAAGCTGAACCATTTTTAACCATCTTATCAATAAATTCGATAATACGATTCATTGTTTCTGTAACGCGAGGTGCATAGGCTGGAAGATCTGCATGTAAGCCTTTACGTACATCGTTATAGGCAACAATAAATTTGTCAGTGATTTCCTTTTCAGTAACATTTTGTTCAATAGCCGTTTTAATGATCTTATCGTCTACATCTGTATAGTTTGAAGCAAAAGTCACTTCATAACCTTGTGCAGACAATGCTTTTTTTAATGTATCAAATACAACGATAGGACGAGCATTTCCAATATGTGGATAGTTATAGACCGTTGGTCCACATACGTACATGGAAATCTTTCCTGGTTCGATTGGTTTTAATTCTTCAATGGTTTGAGAATAACTATTATATAATTTCATAATAAAATGTCCTCCAATTCATATTTTTTATTATACAATACAAAACATGAAAAAAAAAGCTAACCAAATGGTCAGCCTACATGTAATGGATATTTAAATTCTTGTAGGGTCGAACATAGTCCTTAAATTTTTATAGGGTCG
>NZ_JAJDMK010000073.1:0-10911 GCF_020593575.1 Holdemanella sp. DFI.5.55 | reverse complement strand
CTTTAAATTAGGAACATTCTACGGATTTTTATATTTTCATGAATAATTCAGGTAAGATAGTTCCAACAAAGACATAGGTTCTTGCGTATATACACGACTACTATGGCGTGTATTTATGATATCTAAAAAGTTAGAACAAATGGATAACGCATCAAAATTTTTAGGAAGTTCTATCGATTCCGTTCGCATTGCATCCTTTACCAATGGGGGTTGTGGAAGTTTTTTATCTTGGTCCGATTCAAATTCTTCCATATCATATTTCAAGTCTGAATAATCCATACTCTTCTCCTTTTAATGCGCTAACTCATCCAATAATCTTGCCTTTTGTGTTCCTATCAACAAGACTTGTTTGTACTTTTCATATACATCAATCGTATGTGAACTTAAATATAAAGCCATTTCAGCTGACATTGTTAGATTGGTCACAAATATTGTCATTTCCTGACCATCCTTAAATGCACTTTCCATAAATTCAAACGCATTTTCAATCTCCAGCTTCAATTGACTATCCAACTTTTCCATTTTTTCCTTTTGTTCAAAGAAAGGCTTTGTACAAGAATCAAAACGTGATTTTGGATCTAAACTTTCATCCACCATTACTTTTTGTATGTTATTTAACACAAATTCATGTTCATGTTTTTGTGAAATACTTAATAATTCTGCCTGCAATTTATCACGATAATTTGCCATAAATACCTTTGTATGGTCCAAATAAGAAGAATCCATATCTTTGCGATATTCTTTCAAGAAACTAAACCAAAGATCTGTACAATGTTTTTCAAAAGAATATAAATTCACTTGTCGTAGTAAACCATCCATCACCAAATTAACAACAGAGACTCTTTCATCAAAATCGGCATTAAACAATCGAGCGTAGATTGTACTCGATACATTTCCGTTTAAGATATCATCAATGCCATAATCATCCTGATATTTTTTATACATCAAATAATAGGCGAAAACATCTTCGACAATATCTTCATGATGCAGATATTCATAAATCGTATCTTGAGAGATTTCTAGATGCATCTTTTCATAGGTATAGAGTAAATAAGATAGATCTTCCCAGCCTCTTGCCGTCACAAATTCCATACCATCTACACTTGTTGAAACAGTATAGAAATGATTGGGCTTTAATTCCAAATAGCTTAAGATCATCGGATGTATATGTTTTGAAATCGCATACTCTTTCCATACATAGTAATCCGTTTCAACATGAATATAACGAATACGATCCATTGTCACGACATCAAAATCACGAACCGATTTATTATATTCACTCGGATTTCCTGCTGCTACAATGATCCAGCCACAAGGAACCTTCTGATTTCCAAAGGTTTTATTCTGTAGAAACTGCAACATGGTAGGTGCTAATGTTTCCGATACACAATTGATTTCATCAATAAATAAGATACCCTCTTTTAATCCTGTATCTTCCATTTTTGAATAAACACTCGCAATGATCTCACTCATTGTGTATTCCGTAATCGAGTATGTCTTTCCTTGAAATTCCTTTTTTTGAATAAAAGGAAGGCCCACAGCACTTTGACGTGTATGATGCGTAATTGTATAGCTGACAAGTCCAATTTGACATTCCTTTGCGATTTGTTCCATAATCTGTGTTTTACCAATACCAGGAGGACCAATCAACAATAAAGGTCGTTGATTCTTCGCTTCAATCTCATATTCACCAAACGAATTCTTCGATAAATATGCCTGTACAGTATTTTTTATTTCATTTTTTGCCTGTAATATATTCATAACTTTTCTTCCAATCTATATTGAATTGCCCATGAAGGCACTTTACTTTGATCATAATCCTCTAAATAAATAAAGGCTGTTTTATAGGCCGGACTCTTTTTGGGATAGATTCCCTTGCCATCGGTAAAATAAAGCAGGCCACAAAGATTTTGAAAAACTTTTTGATCTATCAAATCATTCACATAGCTAAATACCGGTCTAAAATCGGTATTGCCTTTACCCACTAGAGTAAATGAATTCAATAATTGATCCATCTCATTTTGATTTGAGATAACATCGTCTTTGCGGATTCTGTCATCACATTGAATAATATGCACCTTGCACGATTTATAAAACATATTTGAAGTGCTTAAAATACTATATGTATTGGATATAAAACGCTTCGCAAGATTTTCATCAATAGAATAACTCGTATCGAGTACAATCACAAACTCATAGATTTTTTTGACTTCTTTTGTCTCTAAAGGCTCAATCAATGGCATGTTCTTATAGATCGACATTCCATATGTGTAATAGGACAAATCAAATTCATCCAAATCTATTTGCATTTCTTCTTTCACAATACTAAATCGTTTTAAAAACTGTGAAAAAGAGTATTTCGATTTCTTTGCCTGTAAACTCGACACAAGAAAGGCATCCCCATCCTCATTATCCTTCCCTTTTTGTTTATGATCAAACAATGTTTGTTTGGCAACACTTTGCCACTTTTTTTGAACAGTAGAAGATTGAGGTACGTTCTCATCCTGCTCTTTAGGCCATGCAGCATGATCATCCACCACAAATTCATAATATAAATCTTGAATATCACCACGTGTACAAAGCCATTCATAAACTGTAATGCAACTCAGCCCATCTAAACTTTCAATTTCACGATATACATCTTTTCGAACATATGACAAGATTCGCGAAACGCTTTTTTTATGCATCGAATCCAATGTATACTCCACGATAATATCGCAAGCTACATTCCAAATAAATTCAACACGATTTTTTTTAAGCCAAATATGACTATATAAACAATGCAGAACACTATGTAAAAAACTACGATTTAAAAACACTGCATTCTTCTGAAATAAATCAATAATCTTTAATGGATTATAGTAAAAATACACGCCATTTGTCGCACATATAGCTACACGCTCATCTTCCTTCAACACCAACGTATTTAAAGCTGTTAAAAAATGTGGCATATCCATATAGAGTTCGGATCGAACTAATTCTAAGATATGAATCGCCTTTTCCTTTTCCCATTCACTTTGTCGCATTAAAAATCCTCAAAAGAATATGTCGATGATGATTTAAACATCTTATTCTTTAATTCCATCAATAGAGTACGAGTTTCTAAATCCTTTTCCATAAAAATCAATCGATCTAGATCGGATTGACCAAGACATTCTTTTTTTAACAATTTTTCTACCATAGCACATATATCTTTATATACATGTAAATAAGAAGTCAAATCATGTGCCCTTAAATAAGGAATGTATTGTTCAGATCCCATCATAAAGCGAAGAATCGCTACATGAAAGATGCAAGATTCACTTTCTTCAGCGCATAGCTTTTCAAAACAAGCATCATATCCGTCAAAATCGATTTTCCCCTCTTTAAAACATTGACGCATACGAAAACCTTCCCCTTCAATATTCAGGGCAAAGATATGAGCAGGGCCCACTTCATCATAACCCCCATTGTATTCTGGATAGAATATAGAACTATCTAAAAAGTGAACTTCTACATCCCATGTGATTTGCGTTAAGATTTGTTTCAGGAAAGTAACATCAAAAATTGAACAATCATAATAAATATGATTGAGTCTTAAACAATTCATAAACACATCGCTACCTATACTCATTAAAGAAAAAGGTAAATATATTTCTTTTAGCTTCCGACAATTGTAGAACGCATAATTCCCAAGTTTTTTTAAAGTACTCGGAAACTTAACACTTTCTACATCAACCCCACTACATTCATGATAATTCGAAGGAATGTCACAACTTAAAATAGCTTTCGATAAATCGACTTTTTTTGAAGAAAAACAATAATTTCCAATTTCACGAACAACATATCCATCAATGGATTCTGGTATTTCTATCTTGGGACTTAATGAATACACTCGATTGATACGAATGGAATCTTCATTTATTTTCTCATAATATACACAAACATTCATAGAAAAATTATAACATAAAACAAAAAAAGACAACTACCGAAGTAATTGTCTAAATTTACAAGTGGTGCGGGTGAAGGGACTCGAACCCCCACGCCGAAGGCGCCAGATCCTAAGTCTGGTGCGTCTGCCAATTTCGCCACACCCGCATTTCCAACGTGCTCACTTATAATACACTAACATAAAATAAAATGCAAGTGTTTTTTTAAATTTGTGGCTTTTTAATGTAGTACAGTTGGCTTATGCATCATTTCAATCTCTTCTTGGATATAGGCTTCCACTTTTTCTAAAAGCTCATCTGTAACCTCAATGTCACCTATCATAAAAGGACCATCTCCCATTTCAGATTCCTTCACAAATTTAATTTGCGGAAGCTGCGGCATCCGATGGTTTCCAAGTTCCTTTTCGATTTTTTCCAATTGTTTAAGTATAGGCTCGGCAATTTGTCTAATCATTTCTTCTTCTGTCATACATAGTATTATAATCAACACCCCTCATTTTGACAAGTTTTAACATATGTTTAAATTTAAACCCAAAACATTGAATCTTATCCAATTCAGAGTAACATACTAGATGAACTGCTAGAAGCATACTACTTCTAGATGTGTTCGTATGCACCCTGGCCTATGCCCTACAACATAGGTTCTGGGTGTTTTTTTCTATAATACGGATTCTAGTTCTTCTAAAGAAATAGGTCCAGGTCTTAAGATTTGTAACTTTTCTTTTGTACAGTCAACAATCGTACTTGCCTGTAACGCTTTACACGTTCCAAGTACAATACCATCAATTTTTGGAAGCTGTTCATACACATCATCACTTGTAAGTGCTGTTTTTTCTCCAGACTGATTGGCACTTGTGACCAAGATTGGACAATTCAACTCATCAATCACATCTAATATAAATTTTTCATCTGGAATACGAATCGCAATTGTACTTAAGCCATTTGTGTATACTGAATCAACACTGTCCTTTACATTCACAACGAGCGTCAATGCACCCGGTAAAAACTTAGCCGCAATCTTTTCAATTCTTTCATCCACTAACGCAACTTGCTTCATTTGTTCTACATTTGAAACCATCATTGGGATTGGTTTCGTTTCTGGACGATGTTTTGCGCGTTTCAATCGTTCTAAATCTTCTAAATTCCCATATTTTACTCCAACTCCATATACTGTATCTGTAGGAAGAGCAATAATTTTATGTTCATTAAATGCACACGCTACTTCGTGTACTTGATTTTTAGTATATTCTTTCATGTTTACACCTCTGTCTAAGACATTATACATCTTTTATGATAAAATACACTAAGAAAGAAAGGATGTTAACAATGTTTGAAAATACAATTGCAGCCATCTCCACTTCTTTGCAGGATGGTGCCATTTCCATCATTCGTTTAAGTGGTGACAAGGCTATTGAAATCACTCAAAAAATATTTGACCGTAATATCATAAATGCGAAAAGTCATACCGTTCATTATGGTTTTATTATAGATACCGATAAAAATCCTGTTGATGAAGTTTTAATTTCTATCTTTAGAGCTCCAAAAACATATACACGCGAAGACATTGTCGAAATCAATTGTCATGGTGGTACTTTTATTACTCGTAAAATCTTATCGATGGTATTAAGTGCTGGAGCAGATCTGGCAAAACCGGGAGAATTTACGCAACGTGCCTTCTATCATGGAAGAATTGATTTATCGCAGGCGGAAGCCGTTCAAGATATGATTGAAGCAAGCAACAATACCGCAGCAAGTATGGCCATTCATGGAATTAAAGGAAGTGTAAAAAAGCTACTACAGCCTTTGATTGATGATTTAATGGATATCATTGCGCAGATCGAAGTGAATATTGATTATCCTGAATATGAAGATGTAGAACAATTAACGACGAATGATTTACTTCCAAAAACTAACGAATGGTTAACCAAGATCGATCGTATTCTTGCTCGTGTACAGACGGGGCAAATGTTAAAAAAAGGTATTGATACCATTATTGTGGGTAAGCCAAATGTTGGTAAATCCAGCTTATTAAACGCACTTCTTGAAGAAGATAAAGCCATCGTTACAGATATTGCGGGGACCACAAGAGACTTGGTTGAGGGGCAAATTCATATTGGCAGTGTACAATTGAATTTAATTGATACAGCTGGTATTCATGAATCCAGCGATAAGATTGAACAGATTGGCATTGAAAAAAGTCAGGAAAGATTAAAAGATGCCAAATTGGTTCTTTTAGTCTTCGATGGTTCAAAAGAGTGGGATGAAGAAGATAAACAATTATTAGAACTGACAAAAGATAAGATGCGTTTAATTATCTATAATAAGTTAGATAAAACTGAAGCTAATAAAGATGGCATTTGGATTTCAGCTGCCAATAAAGAGATTCAACCTTTAATTGATGCCTTGGAAAACTTGTATCATGAAGATTTATTAAAGGAAGATCCACTACTTTCAAATGAGCGTCAAATTGGTTTATTGAATCAAGCCAAAGAAGATATGTTACGTGCCAAAGAAGCCATGGATATGATGGTAGAACCTGATTTAATTGAGATTGACATTCAGGCTGCTCATGATCATTTGAAAGAAATCTTAGGTGAAGTTCATAGAGAAGACTTGTTGGATACATTATTTTCTAAATTCTGTTTAGGTAAATAGTAAAATGCGATGATTATTAACCAATCATCGCATATTTTTTATCTAGTTTATTTAATACAATACAACCATCTTCAGTAACAAGTACTAAGTCTTCAACACGAACACCCATCTTTTCTGGTAAGTAGATACCTGGTTCAATCGAGAAAATCATGCCTGGTTTTACAGTTTCTGTATTGGTTGAACTTACATCCCCAAATTCATGATCCGTTTGACCAATGAAATGTCCTAGGCGATGTGTAAAGTATTCGCCATAACCAAAGCTAGAAATATAATTACGAGCCGTTAAATCGATATCGCATAGACGAACGCCTGGACGAATAATTTCTTCCGCTTTTTCATTGGCAACACGTACAATATCATGAATCTTTTTATATTCGTCACTTGCTTCTTTACAGAAATAAGTACGTGTCATATCCGAACAATAACGATCTTTTCTTCCCCCAATATCAATGACAATACTCTCACCTGCATTTAACACAGAATCATCTGGCATATGGTGAGGATCTGCACCATTAGCTCCAAAAGAACAAATAGGTGAGAATGATACGTCTTGACATCCTAGCAATTTATATTGTTCAAGAATAAAAGCTTCCACTTGTTTTTCAGTCATACCTTCTTTAATAAAATCTCTTGTACGTTCCATCACAACATCATTGATCTGTGAGTTTTCAATCATACATTCAATTTCTTTTTCATCCTTAATGGCACGAGTATCATCTACATATTTTGATCCAAGAACAACTTTTAATCCTTCGCACTTTTCCATTAAAGGAATCAAGAAACGTGCTGTCCAATCTTTATCAACACCTAGCGTTTCACTGGAATTAATAACACTAGCTAAAAGTGAAGTGGAATCGTCTGTATCACTAAACCAAATTTCTTCACAATCCTTTTGTTCAACCGTAAATAATGTATTTAAAAATAATACTTTTCTTCCTTCATCATTCAAGTATAGCGCAAACAATCTTTCTCCTGGACCTACATCAACACCTGTTAAATAATAAATGCTGCATGGTTCACTAACTAAGATTTGTTTAAGCCCATCCGCCTTCATTTTTGCGATCACTTGATCGACTCTTTTTTGAAACATAATTATCCTCCTAGAAATTCAAAGTAAATTCTGTACCTTGTTTTTCATCACTTGTCACACTTAATTTGATTTTATGACTTTGCGCAATTTGACTTGCGATGGATAAGCCTAAACCGGCCCCCCCTTGATACTTTCTTGACTTATCAACACGATAGAAGCGTTCAAATACATGTTTTAAATCTTCTGGTGGAATGTAGCTATCTGTATTACGAATTGTAATGACGGGTTTATTTTGTATCTTACATAATTTAAAATAAATCTTTCCGCCTGAAGGTGTATATTTGATCGCATTGTCCAAGAAAATTAATATCAATTGTCTTAACTGTGACTCATTACCATGTACCTCTATATTCTCTTCCACTTCATCGATTAAATCAATACCTTTTTCAAACGCAATGGATTCAAACGGTAAAACACAATGAAAACATATATCACTAAGCGAACAATTCTGCATTGAAATTTCAATTCGATTCGCATCATTCTTGGCAAGAAACAGCATATCCTCTACAAGTTTTCGCATGCGGTTCGCTTCGCTTTGAATCGATTCTATCCATTGTTTTTGTGAAGAAATGGTTTCTGTCGAATGATTGGTTAATACATCACTATCCGCTAAAATAACCGTTAATGGCGTTTTTAATTCATGACTGGCATCGGCCACAAATTGTTTCTGTTTATCCCATGCCTGTTCGACTGGTTTTAGTGCCCATTTACTTAAAATACAACTTAGTATAAAGAATACCAGTAATACACTCGATCCAATTTGAATAGATATAATCAACATTCTTTGAAAAGAAGACTGCATATGAGATACATCCACAAAGGCTACGGCATAACCTGAAGGAATAATTGTGTTTTCATCCACTTGATAGTTGGTAATTTTTTCTTTTTTATACGCAAACCCTTGTCTTTTCAAAATTCCGATATCGTCTTTATTTTTTACACTCTCAATTAAGCTTTGCGCATCTTCTGCATAAATATTCCATACTGAACGGCTTGTGATCATATATTCATAATTTGAATCCGTATAAATCACGAAGGAATTCCCATTAAAATTTCGACTGTTTCCAAATGAAATCGAAAAATCTTTATCCTTTAATCGTAAAGCCATTTCCAAACTTCGCTCAACATCCTTTTTATCATGAACATAGTTTGAGCAACAAACTACACCAAATACAGATAATAAGATTACACTGACAAAGGACATTAAAATCAAAATGAATTTTGTCTGTAGTTTTTTAAGCATCACAAACCTCTAGTCGATATCCAACTTTTCGAATCACCTTGATTGAAACTTTGCTTTTTAAAAATTTTAGTTTCTTTCTTAAAAACGAGATATAAACCTCTACATTATTGTCCATCGCATCACTTTCACTACCCCATACCGAAACAATCAAATCATCTTTAGAAGTAATCATTTCAGGATGTGACATTAAATGTTTCATGATTTCAAATTCTTTATATCCTAAATGAATATGTTGACTTGCACAATACAACTCACAAGTATCAAGTTGTAACGATAAATCGTCATACTTCAATTCATGTACAATGACTTCTCCTTTACGTCTTGTCAATGCATTAATTCGAGCAACAAGTTCTGCAGCTGAAAATGGTTTAGTCATATAATCATCGGCCCCTACATTTAGGCCTTTCACTTTATCTGGAATTTCATCCAATGCCGACAACAACAAAGTTGGAGTTTCAATCTTATTGGCACGCATTTTCTGTACAATCTCAAAACCATTCATAATAGGGAGCATAATATCTAAAATAGCTACATCATAATATCCACTAAGGGCTAAATCTAAACCTTCTTGTCCATCATAAGCCATAGTTACTTGCCATTTTTGTTCTTCTAAAATTTGTGCAATCGCATATGCAATGTTTTTTTCATCATCCACAACTAATATATTCATAGTGCACGCCCTTTCTTCTTTTTTTATATATTAACACACAGTTCTATATTTTCTTTACTCATTTTTATAGATACACAAGATTGCAATGCCGATAACTTTCGATTTAAATAGGATATATGAAGTGAAACCGTATTCTGATTCACATCTACACAATTGTTCCAAACTTTTTCAATCACAAGCCAAACAGCTACTCGATTCGATTCACTTCGAATCAATAAAGAAAGAATACTACATTCCAACTTAGTCAATTGATATTTTGTATTCTTACACGCAAGTGTTTCTTCTTTCTTATTCAATAGAATATCTTGATATTGTAAATAAGAATCGTCTATCACATTTTCTTTTAACATCACTTTGACTCTTGCAATCAATTCCTTTGTCGAAAAGGGTTTGGATAGATAATCGTTGGCACCTAAATCAAAACCTGTAACTTTATTATCCACTTCATTTAACGCACTTAAAAGTAATACCAGAATATCATTTTTTTGTTTGCAAATCTGATTTAGCACTTCATAACCATTCTTTTCAAGCATCATAATATCCAAAATCAATCCATCATAAATTTCTTGGGAAATCAAACGAATGGCACTATTCCCATCAAAACACACATCGCAATTATAGCCCGCATCTTCTAAGACGGCTTGTAGTGCTTTAGCCAAATTCACTTCATCATCCGCTACCAATAATCGCATATTATCCCTTGACTCTATCTTTGATTGTCTGAAATGATAAGTCTAAAGAAGCAATTTCATCGGCACATCGTTTTAATTCACTACATATCAAATCTTCATCTTCAATATGTTTCTTATAATGAATTTGATGTTCTAGATTTGCCCAAAAATCTAATGCGATCGTTCGTACTTGGATTTCAACTAAACATCCATCCACTTCACAAATCACATGTAGACTGCGATACCCACTGGGTTTGGGTTGGCTTAAACAGTCTCTTACTTCCACCACTTTAAAGCATGAATGAATCCAATCCTTTACTTCATAGATTTCATCCACAAACGAACAAATGATGCGAACTCCAATAATATCATGAAGCAAAGAATATTCATTGCCTATCTTTTTCATAACACTTTCTGATGACTTAATTCTAGAAGTCGTATATTGTATACAAGCTAATACACTCGAATGAATTGTATTTAAAACCTTATCCAAAACATTTTTAAACGTATCATAGTCAGATCCATAAAATTCTTTATATGTCATACCATAAACATACTAAACAACACTTAAAATTTGCTTAAAAAAAGTTAGAGAATTACTCAATGTCATTAAGTTAAGAAATGACGGTTTTGAGGGGAACACAAAAAATGTG
>NZ_JAJDMK010000072.1:0-11328 GCF_020593575.1 Holdemanella sp. DFI.5.55 | reverse complement strand
ACAACGTCTTGATTTACTGTCTTGGTTTTACGTTTACCTTTTGGACTTCGATTTGTTATGCAATCTCATCCACCATTTGGCCTCATCAAGTTTCTGTGCGTACGCTCAAAAGAATTGCTACACCACTTCCTTCACCCATGACATCACTGTCAACGGCTTGTGGTTCACTACACTTAGCGGTAACTACCTGTAGTTGGTTTATCTCCAACTGAACTCATACCATGCCCGGCACACTAATTAAGTGGCGAAACCATTTTGTTCTTTTATTTCAGGAAAACCATCATAAGGTAATAAGTTCAATCTAGCTTGACAATCCGCTTTAGCTTCTAATAACACCTGTATTTTAACCAAATCATTCATAATTTCACTCCTTAGGGAACTTTTTCTTTATATATTATTTATATATTATATCAAAAGTTCCCTATTTTTTTCTTGTGTTTAAATCATACAAGAATCCTTTTGACATCTTATTTGTATTTAAATCAAAAAAAATGAGGATGATTTCTAAGTCATCCTCAGTTTGGGCTCCTCACCCTGCATTTTAGTTTAAATTGAATTTAGCTTCTCGCCATTCAAGAGCCATCGCTCATTTGTATTATACCAGAAGTCATCTAAAAGGCTCAACATATAATTGAAGCCTTGTTAGCCAATCGTGCATATTCAATATTCATAATTCTTTTATTGATATTTACGATAATCAAAAACATCTTCTCTTTCTAACAATTGAGACCATCTTGCAGATAATAATTTGGCGTATTTATAATCTACTAATCCATAAGCCCCTAAAGAATATGCATCATTACATTCAATCAATAATGTTCTACCATCTTTGGTAACACCAATATCAATAGAACATGCCATTGGTCTTTTATCCCATTCGATAAATTGATCCATAATTTCATCCAATACTTCTGCATCATAATTATAGTGCCAATCTCCCTTATATGGTCGAACATCTATAATTTGATCATAGTATACAAAGCAACGCCATTCACGCATAAATTCAATGGGTTCACTGCATAAGATCTCAAAATCTTCATTATAGGCACCACATCCAATTAAACCCTTAATACTTGAAATCACTTTTCCAGTGAATTTCTTACTTTCTACAGGCTTAACAACCAACCTGCAGACCATTTACCCTCATCTGTAGAAATAGCATTTATGGTATCTCTCCATATTTTTCTGCCAAGAAACTTTCGAAGACATTCTGGATAATCATCTACATGTGGGTTTAAAACATTAAATTTGGCGAAAACATTTTCGCATTGTTGAATGTAATCAACGACTATATCTTCTTTTGTGATTTGATTATATACATCATCAAGAGAAAAATAAGGCACAACTTCACATGCCAATTCATTAAAACCAGAAATGGCTTTTTGCATATTCTGACTATGTCCAACTACTAATCCTGAATTATAGTCTTTTTTGACCTTGATATAAGCTTTCATTTTAATTTTCCTTCTAATCTTGCAACATATTTAAATACATATCCAATCTTTCATTTATATATCCCGCAAACAAATTTTCCATTGCAAAAAGATTATGTTTTACATGATATTCATCAAACGCATTATAATAGGCAAGTCGATCCGTAAATTTAATATCAATAGGCGGATAACCAGCCTTCATCAATTCTAAATTCACTAATAATCTTCCCGTTCTACCATTTCCATCAATAAAAGGATGAATCGATTCAAACTCAATATGGAAACGAGCTAATTTCGTTACAATATGCTCCTTACTATTCGCAAAATCCATTAATAATTGTTCCATTTTCGGTGCAATCAAATAAGGTTGTACTGGCTCATTCTGCGCGCCCATAATATAAACAGGAATTCTACGATATACGCCTCGGTCTTCTTTCTTATCTGCAAGAACAAGATAATGAATTTGTTTGATGACACTCTCACTAATGGGAACATTATTTTTGACTAGTTCTCTTACAAAATCAAAAGCTTCCTTATGTCCAACAGCTTCCATATGATCTTTTAGAGGCTTTTTATCAATTGTGAGACCACGAAGAACTAAATCCGTTTCACGCAAAGTCAGTGTATTTCCTTCAATCGCATTTGAATTGTAGGTATACTCCACAATAAATTCTTCATTCAACCTAGCAACTTCACCTTCTGTTAATGGTCTTCTAGAATCTAATTCCATCTTTTTTCGATCAATCTTCCGCAAAAGATTCTCTTTTGACTTTAAACGACCATCTACCGGTTTCTTTGCATCCACAGGAATTTTCCAACTTCGCCCCTCATGATAAGCACCTAAAATTTTTCCCTGAGCACAAAGAACTCGAATTCTTCGATCTGAAATACCCCATTTTTCAGAAGCCTGTTTTACAGTCATAAACATGGATCATCACTCCTAATCTAGAAGTATTATATCATTTTATCGGAACAATAGACATCTATCGGAATAATCCAAAGCCGTTTATCGGAACATTATAAATTCTTACCAAGCATATACGCTTATTTCATCTTCTGCTGTCCTTGCGATCATGTAGATATCTCGAAATATATATTCACTTGCATACACGATAATTTCTACACCTTTAATACACAACAACCAATACAATACTGAATTGTGCATCGATGACACCTCTTTGTCATCTTAACCTTATTGACACAATTACCTCCTGATATTAGTATAATACCTAAATCTGACTTTAGGTCGAGAAAGGAATCACTATGTATACAATTGGACAAGTATCTGAAATGTTTGATTTACCCATCTCTACTCTTCGATATTATGATAAAGAAGGATTTTTCCCTCATTTAGTTCGCAAAGGCAATATTCGCTATTTCAGCAATCATGAAATTGAAGCTTTACACCTCATTGAGTGTTTAAAAAAATCTGGTCTTGGCATTAAAGAAATCAATCAATTCTTTAGTTGGGTTTCTGAAGGAAGTGCAAGTTTTGAAAAGAGAAAAGAGTTGTTTAAAGCTCGAAAAGAGGCTGTAGAAGCTGAAATCAAAAGTCTTCAAGAAACACTATCTTTATTAGAATTTAAATGTTGGTACTACTCAAAAGCTATGGAAGATGGTACAGAAGAATACATTCAGGCCATGCTTCCAGACAAGCTTCCTAGTGACATTCAAAAATTATATGATGCAAATCACAAATGACAAAAGGAGCAGATATTCTGCTCCAAAGCTTTTCAAAACCAGCTGGCTCGTTCTGATTTTGATTGACTGATTCTTAAATTTCAAACCATTTGATTTCACAAGCATCCAATTCAACTTCGAAACTTGTTCCATCACCCTTATACACGGTAGTTGTCTGTGGTTCATATGTATTATTGACAACACAGAAACTGTTTGTAGAAGGATATACGTTGATATCCACATTGTAGTTGTCGGAATACCAACGTTTCATTTCTTCTTCTTTGTGTGCCGCAAAGAAGATTGCACGATACAATAGTCTTACATTTTCAAAACTAAATGGAAGACCATTCATATACACACCGCGACCTTTTCCATACTCATTTACAGCTAAATTAACATGTAGATCTTTTTCAGCCAAGATTTCGGTTTCTGGAAGAGCATATACATCATTTACACATTCTCCCCAATCTTCATGTTCTAATTGTTCTGTAATGAAGTGGTCTGGATGTACTTGCCAATTGTATTTGTCTGTATGCATTGTAAAACCTAATTCTTTATCCACACCTAGCACATCGTATAAAGTGAAGAATTTACCGTTGCGGTTAATAGCTGTTGGCTCACCAACACCGATGAATCCACCACCCTGGTCTACATAACGACGAAGAGCTGTAATCACGGGTTCATCAAATTCGGCTCCACCACTAAAGCTAGTGTATGCAGAACCAATGTTCATCACAACGTCCATATCATCTAAGATTGTTGGATCTTTACGAATATCATCAAAACTAATGAAATGAACATCAAATGGGAAACCACTCAACGCCTCCATTACACCTGTATATGAATAGATTTGTTTGTACCAAATGGCATGGTGAACCAAGTGTGTTCCCCAACGACGAAGTTCTCCCCAACTATTAATTACACCCACTTTTAATAAGTTTAATGGAACTTGTTGGTTCACATGAGAATATAGCGTACGGAATTCGTCACATACCTTTTCAATATAGTCAATGAATTCAGGGAAATCCAATGCCAATTTTAAATATCCACCATAACCAATACGATCGACTGGACTACGTAAAATAGCTCTACGAGCCGTTACCCAATTGACCTTAGCTTCTTTTAATGGATCACCATTTTCATGGAAAACATCTGGGAAGAAGTATGGTAAGAATCTTCCTTCTGTATACTTAACACCCTTAATATCGGAAATTAAACGAAGTGTTGTACCAGAACCAACCGATCCTACAACCGCATCCAATCCAATGGATTCAAAATATTTTCCAAATGGTTCTGTACCAATCCAGTGATCACCTAAAAACATCATGGCTTCTTTTCCATATTCATGACAAATATCTACAAATTTCTTCGCTAATTTACTAACTTCACGTTGTTGGAAATCCATGAAATCACGATATTCCTTAGTTGGAACACAGAAAGTTGAGTTATTAAATCCTTTGTTGATAATATATTCAGCTCTAAATGGATAGCCCACTTCTTTTTCAAACTGTTCCAAAATATATGGAGATACAGAAGCACTATATCCAAACCAATCTACAAATTTTTCGCGTGCAAATTCATCAAATTGAAGAGTGAATTGGTGGAAGAACGTTGTAAAACGAACAACGTCTACATCATCTCTTTCTTCACAGAATTTTCTAAATTTATCCAATACATATTTTTGTGTTTTAGGTTGTCGAACATCAAAAGTCATTTGATGTTCTTCACCCTGCCAATCGTTCGTTAGAGCATTATACATATGCACAGGATCCCAAATCACAAATGCCAAGAAACTGACAGTATACGCATGATACGGAATTGTATCATGAATAATCACTTCACCCGTTTCTTCATCATAATCCCAATTTGTGATGACTTCATCCGTCGTACGGTCAATGACTTCCCACCATCTGTGATTATCTTTTGTGTTTGGTTTTAATTGATCCTTATAGAAATGCTGCATGATTTGAATTTTTAATTCGGTTGACTTTGCGGTCACAAAATCACTCATCAAATACATCTGTTGAATTTCATCTGGATTTGCCTTTGCCCACGCATTATCTTTTCTTGTCGTATAGTAAGTCGCATATTGCTTAATATCCATCTTACGCAATTCTTCTGGCATATCCGTTCCGTCACAGTCACGGATGGCATCGGCTTTCCATCGATTAATAATCTCAATTGTTGCATCAATTACATCAACATCTGTCGGTACAGTTACTCTGCCTGTTTCAATCATTTTATTTTCTCCTAAACTAGTCAATTCTATTTTCAGTTTCCATATCAAAGAAATGTATTTTTGATAAATCCATTGTTAATTTAATTGTTGAATGTGCTTCGGGTTCCAAACGAGAATTTACTTTGGCACACATTTTTTGTCCATTTAAAGTACCATGCAAAATATATTCATGGCCCAATAGTTCGGCCACTTCAATTTCAAAATCAAAGTTAGCACTCGGATATGTATCGGCCACTATACCCTCACCATGTAAATCTTCTGGACGAATACCCATGATAATTTCTTTTCCTTGGTAACTAGAAAGTTTTTCTCTATACATCAAAGGAATTTCAATCTTCATATCCTCCACTTGGAAGAAACCATTTGTATACGTACCCTTCACAAAGTTCGTTGCAGGCGCACCCAAGAATCCAGCTACGAATAAATTTGCCGGATTATTGTAAATTTCTTTAGGCGTACCAATCTGCTGGATATAACCACCTTTCATAACAACAATACGATCGGCCATCGTCATGGCTTCCGTTTGATCATGTGTTACATAAATGGTAGTAGCTCCAATACGTTCATGAAGCTGAATGATTTCCGAACGCATTTGTACACGCAATTTCGCATCCAAGTTTGAAAGTGGCTCATCCATTAAGAATACCTTCGCATTACGAACGATAGCACGCCCCAAGGCAACACGCTGTCTTTGACCACCTGATAAAGCTTTTGGTTTACGATCCAAATAAGGTTCAATCTCCAAAATACGAGCAGCTTCATGCACACGCTTATCAATTTCTTCCTTACTATACTTACGTAATTTCAAACCAAAGGCCATATTCTCATATACACTCATATGAGGGTATAACGCATAAGACTGGAATACCATCGCAATATCACGATCTTTTGGTTCCACATCATTCATTCTTTTTCCATCAATGTAGAAATCACCGGCACTAATCTCTTCCAAACCAGCAATCATACGAAGTGTTGTTGATTTACCACATCCACTTGGTCCTACAAACACAATAAACTCTTTATCTTTCACTTCTAAATTAAAGTCAAATACAGCCTGAACATTGTTGTCATATATTTTATCAACATGCTGCAATGATAATTCTGCCATACTTCTTCCTCCTATTTATGTTTTCGATTGTATAGAAACAATAATGTTAGTAAGCCTGTCAATCCAACGATTTCGATCATTAAATTACGAACACTTACCGTCTTCTGTGCCCAAATGATCATACCTAAGAACACAAAGAATAAAACGATCATAATTATGTTCATTACTTTATTTTCATCTCTCATATTAGACACCTTACTCTTTCATTCCACCAATACTCATGCCCTGTGTAATCTTCTTTTGAACACAAATATAAAGAACTAACGTTGGAATCATAACAATTACCAACCCAGCATACATGACACCAAAGTTTGCCTGTGACTTCGCATCCGCCATTAAGTATTTAACACCAACGGCCAACGTAGCATTTTCTTTATCCATAAAAGTAAATGCGATAATATATTCATTCCAGAAAGCCAAGAATTGAAATAGGATAACCGTAATAATACTTGGTCTTGCCATGGGAATCATAATCTTTGTCATGGTCTTAAAGTAGCCACAACCATCAATGCGAGCCGCCTCTTCATACGCCTTAGGCAACGTTTTAAAATAACCTGTCAACAAATAGATTGTGAAAGGTAAGGCCGTTGCCGCATACACGACAGAAAGCCAGAACTTACTATTTAAGAAAAAGTCAATTCCAAGCTTAATATCCGCATTAAATAACATTAAGAAAATTGGCAAAACAATATAGTTCACATTTACGAAAAGTCCAGCCATGAAAAGTCCATTAAAGAATTTCTTTCCCACAAAGTCAAATCGTGCCAAAACATACGATGCAGGAAGAGCCACCACCAATAGAATGACTAATGATAGTGCTGTTACAATGATTGTATTTAATAAATAATCACCCATTCTTGCCTTCACAAAGGCATCCGCAAAGTTTGACCACAATATTTGTTTTGGAAGATCAAATGGATTTCCACTCACCAATTCCAATTGCGATTTTAAAGATGCAAGGAATACCCATGCGATGGGTACAATAATCGAAATAGCTAATGTGATCAGTGCCACATAAACAAAGATCTTGTATAAAGGAAAATTATGTTTCTTCATATCTCATCCTCCTAATACTGTAATACATCACGTTCAGTGATCTTATTTATGATGGCTGATAAGGCAAATGAGAATACGAAGATACATACTCCAACGGCCATACCAAATCCGTATTTACCAGCGAACGCATTGTTATACATATAGTTCAATGCCACTTCACTTCCTAGATTTCCCTCACTTGTCAATTGAACGAACATAAATGATAAGTTGATTGTAGAAATTACGAAGAAAGTTAAAGTTGTACGAATGTTATCCCAAATCAAAGGTAAAGTAATCATAAAGAACTGTCTGACTTTACTAGCCCCCTCAAGGCTTGCAGCCTCATATAGGTTTTCTGGAATACTCGACATACTCGACATATACATAACCATATAATAACCAATGGCCTGCCATACAAGGGCACCAATTATAGAATAGTTAATAACATCTGGATTTCCCATCCATTGTTGTTGTAAAGACGAAAGTCCAATCATACCAAAGAACGTATTTAAAATACCATTCGTAGGTTGATAAATAGCTGAGAAAATACCTACAATAACAACAATACTCAAAATGTTTGGAATGTAGAAAATAACACGGAAGAAGTTTTTTCCAACAAACTCTTCACGAGTTAATAATGTCGCAAACAATACGGCCAACACCAAAGTGATGATCGTGATCAATACAACATACAAGATTGTATTTTGCATAGCCTCAATAAAACGCATGTCGTTAAAAAGAACCTTAAAGTTGAAGAACCCGGCAAAAGTGGCATCACTTACGAAATTGCTCTTTTTAAAGAATGCTGTCTTAAATACATCAATTGTTGGAATCACCATGAAAATGACGACTAGAATAACGGCTGGTGCAAGACACGCAAATACGAAACGATTTTGTGCTTTCTTTTTATTCATGAGTTTACCTCCCATCTCTTAAAAAGCGACGAGCAACAATTTGCTCATCGCTTTCAGTTTAATTATTCAGTTACAGCTTTGTTTTTAGATAATTTAGCCCAAGCATCTACTAATTTGCTTTGGTAATCTTTTGCAGTTAATTCACCAGTAGCTAAAGAGTCAATTGAACCAAATACTGTCGCAGCACGGTCAAAGTCTGGTAAGTTATCTGTGTTGTAAGGAGCAAATGCACCTAATGCAGCAGAAGCAGTGTCATATACAGAGAAGAATTCTTTTGTATATCCATCTTCCATAGCCGCAATTGTGTCTGACATATGTGTAGTTGGAACAATGTTTCCACCTTCAGCCATGATCTTAACACCTTCATCAGAATAGATAAACTTCAAGAATGCTTTCGCATCATCTACGTTTTTTGCTTGAGCAGGAATCCATACTTGTTCAGTCATAGAACCAACGAAACGTTCACCATCTTTTTCTAATGCAGGCAATGGAAGTAATCCCCAGTGATAATCTTCAGGAGTTGTATCTGCCATTTCATTAACTACCCAGTCACCATTAGGCATGAATAACGCTTTTCCATCAATGACAGCCTGTTGGTTCATTGTGAAACCATCTTTCGCATTCGCATTTGCGACTGTATCAGAATATAAATAATCAGGACTTACTAATTTAGTTAAAATATCGATAGCTTGTTTAGCACCATCTGTATTCCAAGCATCCTTGTCATAATTTAATACATTCGTTAATAATTCTTCTCCACCAGTTTCTTTCAACAATGCATTTAATGTGTTGTCAAAATAACCATTTGTTGGATAAGTAAATAATGCGATACCATCTTTCTTAGCTTGATCACCTAAAGCCCAGAATTCTTCCCAAGTTGTTGGAAGTTCATATTTCTTTCCTTCTCCAACCAATTCAGTATTATAGAAGAATCCAGCTGGAGTTGTCTTAAGTGGCATCAAATAAGATTTTCCATCTCCATAATATTGTACGATACTACTATTTGCATAGTTTTCATCCATACCAACTTCTTCAACTACATCTGAAATATCCAATACTTCATGAGTATTTAATTGAGTTTCAGTATATCCAGAAGGCTGACCTAAGTTATAGTAAACAACATCAGAATATTCACCCTTCGCATTTTCTTTATTCAATACATCAGGCAATTCTTTTTCAAAACGCAATTGAACATCTACATCCGGATTTGCCTTTTCAAAAGCCTTAGCCAATTTTGTGAATACTTCTTCACCATTACCACCAGAGAAAGAATCAAATTTTAATACTCGCTTATCTCCAGAATCAGAATTTTCAGCTGGTTTGCTAGAACATCCTGCTAGCATAGATGCTGCCATCGCAAATGATAACCCAGCAGTTATAACTTTTTTCATACTTTACCTCCTCATAAATTCGTATGAACCTCTTTTGACAAGTCTAGTATAGTCTATTTGAAAGCGATTTATCATAAAAATATAGCTCTATATTTTAGATATATTGCGATTTAATAATTTTGACAACAAAATTGATAAACAATAGAAAACAATATATAATAATACAAAAAGAGGTGTTTTTATGAGTACACAACGCTTTCAAATTGACCAAGTCGACTTCAACAAAGCCCGACCAAAACTACTATATATAACCGAATCCAAGTTCGATCACGAATGGAATTCCACCCTACATACCCATTTATACACAGAAATGTTCTATGTGACAAAGGGCCATGGACTTTTAAGTTTAGACAACAAAAACTATCCCGTAAAAGAAGACGACCTCGTTATTGTCAATCCATTGGTATCCCATACCGAGCGTGGTATTGAAAATGTCAACTTCGAATACATTGTTATGGGAATTGAAGGCATCACCTTCTTTTCAAAAGAAGAATACGAAGAACAGGGTTGCAGTATTGCCAACTATTATGAATACAAACACGAAGTACTATTCTATCTAAAAACCATTCTAATGGAAGTTAAGGCTAGAGATGCTGAATATCAATCCTTATGCCAAAACTTATTAGAAGTATTACTGATCAACCTGATGCGTAGGGCCAACATTAGTTTAAAATCTTCACCCGTTAATAAAGCCAACAAAGACTGTGTCTATATTGAAAAATATATTGATGCTCACTTTAAAGAAGATATCACACTAGACACTTTAAGTGAACTCACTTTCTTAAATAAATATCACATTGTACATGCCTTTAAACAATATAAGGGAATCTCCCCCATTAACTACATGATTCAAAAGCGGATTCAAGAAGCTAAAGTTCTACTTTCTACAACCAATCTTCAAATTTCAGAAATATCCATCATCATAGGTTTTACAAGCCAATCCTATTTTGCCCAAGCCTTCAAAAAAGCAACGGGCATTTCACCTATTCAATTTAGAAAAAATCATAGTGAACAATAGAAAAAGGAGCAGCTGCTCCTTTATTTACATAATACAGCACGATATTTTTCAACAATGTCCTGATACTCTTCATCCGACAACGTTTTTTCGCCTGGATTCATAGCGAATACACCGCCCCATTCATATCCATCCTTATATTTAGGAACTAAATGGAAATGAAGATTTCATGCATAGCACAAGCTACCCTATTAATATCCTCCATATAAGAAGCTCTTTCCTGGGCCGTCAACTCTGTAATTTCACTCACATGCTTCTTATGAGCCACAATCACACGACCAGGATGAGACTGTTCTTTAAACAAATACACTTTTGAACTTTCTAGTTCACAAATTTTAATTCCGAAAGCACCGACTAACTCACCTTCCATGCAATAAGCACAATTTTGATCTTTCAATTTTTTACTTACTCTTCCCGAAGCTATAATACCGCAATTTGTAAATGATTACATTTTTTATTTTGGCTATGTCACAACAAACAGTTGATAAATAGCCATTTTTATAGGGGAGTATC
>NZ_JAJDMK010000071.1:0-11660 GCF_020593575.1 Holdemanella sp. DFI.5.55 | reverse complement strand
CATAAATTGAGTAATCCATAATGATTTCACCATTTGGCCCCATTTTAGCTAACTGCTTGATTCCACCGCCAAAACGAGAACCAATTCCAGCCGCCATAATAATTAATGTTGTTTTCATAACTAAGTATCTCCTTTAATATAATATCCCTTTCAGATACCTTTATATTCTAACTACAAAGCTAACCATTTACAACATTATTATTTTTATTTAACATTCTTTGCTTTCACTATATTAATAAATAACCTTATATTGTATTGATCAACAACAAAGCCTCCACTTAATCTGAATATATAAAACTAGATAGGGACAAATCAACCTTTAAAAGTCATAGGGATTTTTACTTTTAGAAAGTGATAACCTTTAAACACTCATAGGGTTTTCAACCCTACATCTTTTAAAGCCAACTTTTGGTCAACCCTATTTAATTTCGGATTACCTTTATTTCTTTTCTGACTGCCAAAGACAGGATAATACATTTAAATGTGCAAAGTTGTGTTATTTGTTAACTATTTCGTAAACGCAAAAGAAAATGATTTAGTTAAATAAAAGAAAAAGAATCAGTAATAACAACAAAGGTTTCCCAACAGCTAATTGTACTCATTAACGATAGCCCACTAAAAATCCTTTAATTTACCACATTATTCTTACTTGCCTGGGTTCACTTTGACATCAAACAGACCGTCTCAACATGGAACGATACGTTAGTAAATATGTCATATCCACCTATCTGTTCAATGGAACATATCCGCGAACCTTTTAACAATTGCACTGGATTTTCATACAATGATTTACAATTCAAACAAGGAATAAACATCCTCTATAAAAGTCTTACTTTTTGCGATTCTGCTATTTCCTCCGAGCTCCTTATACTTCTCGTAAATCCTATTTGCAACAGACAAAACCTCTTCATTTGTTATAGATTCTAGATCTAATTCTTTAATATCCGAAAAGGAAAGTTCTTTTTTCTTCATTTTGTCTGCCACAGTAGCGTAAATAACATAGAATAATATATCATTCACCTCTGTATTTGACATACTTTCATTGCTTTTTAATGCGTTTTGGATTTTTCTACCGATTTTGGCAGCCTTGTAATATGCTTCTAGTTCCTGATTCTCTTCATACAAAAACTTGTAAGTTTCCTCATCAGTTAGTAACGTTGATGGTCTTGCTCTAGCAAAATCCGGTTTTCTCAATACAAGAGAAATTAAACACTGAGCAAGAAAGGATACACTTATTATATCGGAAGCTTTCTTTTTTTGATTCTTATAATAGTTTTTTCTTCTATCATAGTAAAGCCCGCGATTTTTAAAGTACATTTCAATCTGTAAATGTATAGTATCAGTTACTCTAAGCGATGACTTTGGAATACTTGTCTGGTTATTTGTTGAGAAGATAATATTATCTCTAGACTCTTCACTTTCTGGTTTTATTACACGAACCAGTATTGTCCTTTTATCTTCATCTATCTTTTCTAACTTATCGGAAAAATAATTATATATCTCCCTAGAAGTTTGTAACCCATTCACTATCTCAGGATTAACAACCTGCAATGATTTATTGGTAATCAGCTTTATGTCTGTCGAAAGTATAGTAACCCCATTATTAAGCCACCAAAAATCTTCGTTTCCAGATCCTTCTAAAGTATCTGCAATACTTGAGTTGACACTGTTACGCCCTTGATAATCTCTAACATTAGCCTCGAAAAAAGATTTTCTTAAATTGTTATTTTCATCAGTTATAAAATTAAAATATGTACCAAGTTTTACAAGGCTTATATATTCATTTTCACTCAATGATATCGGCTGATCTGCAAGGTCCAAGTTAACCCTAATTTCACTATCAGTATTATACATATCCATCAATTGATCTGCTGTTACAAAAATAACTTTTACTTCTGATGATGGATAATACTTTTTAATAATATTCTTAAGCTCAGAAGCCTGCCCTTCGACATTCGGGTGAACTTCAGTTCCGAGAGTAATATAATAATAGAAAAATCGAACTTTCACTTGGCTTCTAACCAATTTGGCCATAGCATCTCTAAATATACCAAATGCTTCTATTGTAGTTTCATTGTATCTGTCAATATATGATTCTAATGCATTAGACATATTGAGAAGATTATCCGAAACGGTTTTCCACTTCATTATCGCATCCTCGCCAAAAGAAGTTACATTTTTTGACTGTAAAATATAAAAATCAAGATACGATCCTCTTGCGGCATTCAAATTTTCTATTTGATCTGCTGTTATCAATTCATCATTTAAGAAAACATATAAGTTGTCACAACCTCCATCATTTCCACCACCAGAATTACCATTATCAATTTCTTCATCGCTAAGATTAAAATCCTTAAGTACCTGCGACGCAGCAAAGTGTTCAAAATAGTTATTCATATCACTATAGCCTGTTGCATCTTCATATTCTTGCTTTATGCACTCTTTTAATAACAACTGGTTATTTGTCAATTGTGAAGCCATCCACTGTACCTCCATTTAACTTTTACTTCTGTTCTGCTTTCTTTTATCTCTTCATTTCTATTTCAGATATAAATCTTATTTCATCAAATGAATTCAAGCATCTTCTTTTTCATTCAGAATTCATATCCCATCTTCTTTAATCCAACTTTGTCAAAGTCTACCGCAATAGAGGTTCCTTCGATTGCAATAATAGTTCCAATTCCAAACGCCTTATGTCTTACTTGCTTACCTACAATATCATCAGGAATAACAACTGGCGGCTTTGGATCTGGCTTTGGAATAACTGGTAGAACATACGCAGATTTGCTGCCCGACTTTTTCTTAGCAATAATCATCTTCATATACTGTTCATCTACGTCCATACCACGCGCTTTGAAATCTTCAATATTCTTAAATACAAACATAGCCATTTTCTTTACATCATTTTCATGCAACGGACGGATAGGAAACATCCAAACTTTACGAGGACCTCCATCCTCGCCGGGCTGTGGCCACATTCTCCTTCTCATGATATCTCTGAAAGTATGTATTTTCATATACACAATCCAATCTATCTGTTCTTATACCAAACAAAATGGTCAAATTTTCTCTTTCTATGTTCAACGGTTATACAATACTCATCAAGCTTTCTAGTAATATAATCGTTATATGCTTTATAATTGAAGCTGTCCTGCCATTTCTAAATCTGTCTTTTTGTAACATCATCAAAATGACGAGGCATGTATTATTTAAGAACTATATCTAAAATTGAGTAATCATCCCTTTTCATACAGATTTCTGTTATGATAGCAACAATACTTTGAAGCAAATGAGAAAAGATTTATTTTCCCATTACTTCTTGCAATTTCATTTACAACCTCAGGATTTCCTGCTGCTATTCTATCATCAATATTAGGAATAGCTGCTATAATATTAGCCAGCTCAGCCATACTGATTTTACTCTTACACTGTGATAAGTGGATTGAATTTGTAATATCAATTAACCCCACCTTCATAGCCATAACATCTGGGTCCGTATTCACTTAACTTAATGACATTGGTATAATTCTTTAATCATTATTTTTCTTCTATTCGTCTTGGTACTCGCTCCACAATATCAGACAATTGACAATCCAAAGCTTCACAAATTCTTAGTAACACATCCATAGTAACATTTTCACAACGGCCCATTTTTGCTATAGATGTGGCGCTAACATCACTCATCTTTTGCAATTCTTGCTTTTTGATTCCTCTGTCAATCAGCAGATGCCACAATGGGTTGTAACTAAATTGTGTTTTAAGTTCTGTGTTTTTCTTAACCATAATCATTACCTTAGCTCTCTTCTTTTTCAACCTCTTTGTTCCACGCCCATCCAAACAGTTCCTGACCCTTGGCCTCAAGCTGTATTACCCTACAACTTTCAAGAAGCGGTCTAGCTTCCTCAGCATAAAATTCAAATGATCTGAACGATGCAAAGACCTGCTTATGATCTTTTTTTACAGAATCATATTCAGCTATTATTTTTGTTAACGTGTCTTTTTCTATTGGATCCATTAGATCAGCGTCATGTATGACAAAAGGAATATTTGATACTGCCATATTTGCAAGATCAAATGTAATCAAACCTCTTAAAGCAGTACCACTTCCTCCATCCCCTTTAGTATCAAAAGAATATGTATTCATTTTTTCAAGGTGAAGTTTTGGAGGTATGATTCGTATATCATTTACAATACGAGCTGTAATTTCCTTCATCTTTGTATTAATCAAATCTTCTATAGCTGACAGCTGTTCAGCAATCACTTCATCTCGTCTTGCTGCATATTCTTTTGCTGTCGCTTTCAAGCCATCAAATGTCTTATAATTTTCATTTGCCGCTTTAACGTTACTTAGTTCTGTTGTAATACGTGCATATTCTTTAAGAACCGCTTGCGTTACATTTGGTATACTTTTTATCTCAACAATCTGCTCTTTTAACTTTGCAATTTCATTGCCAAGTAAAACATATGTTGTCGCAAGATCCTTCTCACTATCCTTAAACTCTGAAGTCAATACTTTGTAAAGACTTTGATGAAATCTTTCGATTTCTTCAATTCTCCTAAACTCGATACCAGGGAAAAATTTTTCTAAATCTGAATATGTACGTTTAAATGTTTTTTTCCCTTCAGCCATCTCTCGTCTTAGTGAATTTAATTGAGACTGTACCTTTGCTCTTTGCCTTGTATAACTAATAAGCTGAATATTCAGTTCATTGATCCTTTGAGCCTGCATATCATCTAATTCCAACAGACCTTTACTGCTATTCTCTGCCAATTGTTTCTCTTGGATTTCTAATTCTGCAGCCTTATTTTCATTATCCTTATACTCTGTATCGTTTTTTGCCATTCTAATGTGTTCAAATGCTACAGACTTTCTAAATGCTTCTTTTTCTTCATCTGCAACTTTTGCTTGATTAATCTGTTTTTCTACAACAGCATATCTACCGAATTGCATTAGGTATCTTTTTATATCGTCTGCTATTTTACCATCTTTTGATGCTTGAAGCGGTCTTGAGGCATCCATAGTATCTCTGTTAAACACTCTTATATGCTTTGACATCACCCCTCGCCAAGTTAACCCTTCTATATTCACATCAAATTTCTCAGCAAGAAAAGACATGTAATTGTCTAAACTAATAGGAGCCTTATTTTCAATCGGTTTATAGGACCTATTACACACTACTATTTCCTGATATTTGACATTATTTCGAAGAAATGAATATTCTTTACCATCGAACTCAAATGTAAAACAGATATTATGCTCACCAACATTTTCAGGCTGATGGACCGCTGCACATTTATGAATGTAGTCAGTTCCACCAAATACAAAATCTATAATCATAAGCATTGTGGATTTTCCAATAGAATTCGATCTATTGCCATCTCCAATTACCGCATTCAAACCCTCGTGAAATTGAATAGCTGGACGTGTCTCACCATTTTTACCGCCAATTTTAAACTTACTGCAGTATATCTCTTTCAGCATAATGAATCACCTCTCCTTCCAATTCAATTTTATCTAAGGCATATAAACAATCTAATATTTCTAAGTATTCTTGTACGCCGGATACCTTGTTTTTCACTTTTTTATATAGTTCTGAAGGTGTTAAATCCTTCTTTTCTAATTGACTCAAAACAACAGGAAATAGAGCTATAGTACTTTCTTTATACGAAGTCACTTTGCTTGGAAATCTCATCTATAAAACACCTCACAATTCTGAATAAAGAAGCATACTACTATCCTACATGCTAAGAGCCCTTTTGCCCCATTCATAAACACTTTATTATGTATCCATTCAGCTAAAGCATTAATTACTTCTTCCTGTGTCATTCCCGATTTTTCAAGCTTCTGCGAACTTAGTTTTACTTCACCTGCTATTTCATCGAAATTATCTGTTGACTCTGAAAAAATGGACTCTATGTATCGATAGTAAAGCAAGACATGACCTCGCACTTCATTCTGTAACAAGATATCATCCACTTTCTCGTCTATTCTAAGAGCTTCATATTCTAGCTGTGGTAATTGCTTTGATGTCGTCAGTTCTACCAATGCATTTAAAGCCAACCTAATTTCTTCTTCAAGATCAATTCGATTTATTGCATTCAACGCTTTGTACTTTCTACCAACGACTCTCTTTATTTCAACTAGCTGACGATACTCGTCTTCTGTTGGCTTCAATAAATATTTTTCTGATGCCTCAACGCTTAATGCAATTAAATTTGAAGGATCATCTAAATTACTAGGTTTCGCTTGTATCCTTGAGAATGCTTCTTCTAACTCTGTTGAAATTCCATCTGGGAATATTTGAGTAATCTCGTAATTTTTCTTCGGGACCCCTTTTACATCTTCCACCAATTTCACATGAAGTAAGGGACACTCGTAACTTACTTCCGCCAATAGTGGTGCATCTTGATAGTCAACCTTGTTATCTACAACTTTATTATTTCTTTGCAAACAATACAAAAAGGTTTCTGATAAAAATTCAGCAACATCATCTGAACAATAAATGCATTTAAATTTATCTTTAAGCTTGTCTGATATTTGAACATCTTGAACAATAACATTCATTATTTTCTGCAACGTGTCATCTTGTGTGTACGGATTCAAATCCGAAACAACTTTATCTCTAAAATAGTTCTTTACACCCAATACTACCGCACTTCTTAACGATGCTTGCTTAATGTCGTCTGGAACAGGATCTTTCCTGCTAACCAAACGGCTTATTTTTTTTGCATCCAAATTAGTCATCACACATGCAGTCTCTTGCAAAGCAATAGATTCGAGGATGAACCTTCCTGCTACTTCCTGCTTATTATGTTCTACCAATCCATCCTGCATGATTTGGATATATGTACTCAATATTAATTCATTCAATTTCCCATTCTCCTTTAATGCCAGTAAAAGTTTGGCAAAACAGTGGCAAAACGATGGCAAATACTTATTTGCCTCAACAGTTTATGATGATAGTAGATCAAGAGAAAGCGTTCTAAGCGCCTTATCGTTATTCATTATAACAGATTATTGCTTAGATTTATATGCATTGATGTAAATATTTATGTTGTCGCATAAGTTTTTTCTTGATTTTGTCCAGAGGCCGACGTTAAAGGTGCCCACTCATCAGGATCGGCGTTCCCTGATCAAGAACGGTCCTATCTGACTCTGATGAACAACTAAATAACCAAACCAGCTGAATAGGACAAGCTGGCCAAACCAATAGGAGGAAACTCGCTATGGCAATGGCCAACTATATTCAGGTATCGCACATGTGGAATTTCCTCCGTGTCAACCCAAGGAGGAAAGCCACATGGCAGAGAAAAAATACGATTACAGTAACAAACGCAGCTACGACGGTGTAACACCAAAAGAGAATGAGGCATTGGTTCCATTCTTAGCACATGAAGTTTTAAAGAATTACCATCAGGATATTAGAGACGGTATTCGCAAGCGTAATGATGGCATTATCGAAGATAACTTCGAAACCTGGAATATTCGCGGTAGAAAGATTCTTGTAGGTTTCACAGCTATCCCTAAGGATCATGTCGAATCCTACATGGAAAGATTCTGGAAAGAAAAAGATGCGTATCTTGAATCGACTCGCAAAAAAAGATGTTTAATTCTAAATTCCAAGGGCGAATACATCCGCTGCTCTAAGTGCAATAAATGCGAAGGGTGCAAACGTCCTGAAAAGGACCAGTACTTCTCTCGCTATATTTCATTTGACAAGTTTATGGACGATAACAGCGACGACGATACTAATCGCAGCGGCTGGGAACCAACAGATAACACTTCAACTGAAAACTCAGTTCTCATTCTTACTATGATCGACGATCTCATCAATGAGGTGTCTCTTAAGTACCCAGAGGCAAAAGCTATCTTCTCCCTTCTGGTGGAGGATCCACAAATCAGCAATGCTCTGAAACAGGTCGATTTGAAGAAGGGAAAGAGCCAAGCATATCATTACGTAAAAAAGATGCAGTCATACGCAAAAGAGCTCTACAATAAGAATTATCGTGAATGACGTGCAGCGGCTGGAAACTTCTCCAGCCGCTGTTTTTCTCATTTTTCTTATCGTTATAAGGTGAACCCAAGGGTTCATTTTTCCTTGATATACATTCCCTAGTGTCAACCCTGCATTCTGGACCAGTTTCCACAAAGTCGTTACTTCACATAAAAAGAAAGACTTTCCAGCAACCAATCGTACTCTTTAACGATAGCTCTCTGAAAAGCCTTTTATTTACAGTGTTTTTTCTACTTGCCTGGGTTCACTTTTGACATCAATACTACCGTCTCCACATGACTTGTTACAGGAAATTGAAGAAGCTAAGATTCAAGGATATTACAAAAAATATATGAAGAACCTTTCCAAAGTTGATCTTTTGATTTAGGATGAATTTTTATTAACAACCACCAGTGAATGTGAACGAAACGATTTATTTGAAGTGATACAATCGAGAACAGATAAAAAATCAACTATCTACTGCAGTCAATGGGCTCCTGAAGAATGGATTGGCAAATTAGGTGATGGACCACTCGCTGATTCCATTCCAGATCGTATTAGAAACTCATCTTATACAATTCTTTTAAAAGGCAGATCACTTCGAGAGGATTATTCAAAACTCAAATAACAAAAAAATGGCCGCAATAAATTTGGATGGAGTTAGATGAATTTGCTCTCCAAGAATTTAAGGGGCGGGTATACTCCAAAACGGTTTATTGCTAATTTTGGGCTCGGACAACATTTTATTTTATTTAGTTGTCCGGGGCCTTTTTTTCAACCATTTTAATACTTTCGTCATCTTTGTCGATTTCAAAATAAACTGGTATTCGAACGGCTTTCAATATTTTTTATGTATATAATCAGGATATTAGAAGTAATCTTTCACTAATAAGTATAGTTAATGAATGCTTCATAAAACATTTAAAATAAATCCTTTTTCTAATAAATCTCTCTCATCATAATTCAACGATATACTTTTAAACTAATAATAACAACTGTGCATAAAACCATTAAAGAAAAATACGTTGATGCTACATTTGATACGCCTGTTACAACTTCTTCTGTTTTCTTAGGTTCTTTATCTAGATCTGCATTCTTATCAGAAGCGTCTGCATGTTTGTTTTTATCTTTGTCCGAAGCACTTACAGATGGTAATGGATCTATCTTCTCTTCATTGTCAGGCTGACTAGCTGTCTCTTGTCTTATATCATGCAATTTTGTATCTAAGATAGTGAATATAGCATTCTTAGTGATTTCATATTTATAATTCTTTGACTTACTTTGTACAGTAAGCTTATAATTTCCTACTTCTTCTCCAACTTCTCTAATCAAAATATAATCATCAGTTTCTAATATTGGATCTTTTTCTCCAACATATTTTTGATAACTAGGTAATTGCAATTCAATAGTTTTAGGAAGAATTGTTACTTTAAATGGAATGGATTCATAATACCTAGAATCAGCATCAAAACTGACAATATATTCTCCCGCATCTTTTAACAAGATTGGTTCAATATCACTTCTACCACTATCAATTTTATATCCATCTTCGTAGTAAACAACCTCTACATCCGAATGCGTAATCTTTGTCTTTTCAACTGGAACATCTTTTTCATTCTTTGGCTCAAATTGAAAATCAATGTTACCATCATAACGATCCAATGATACAAAGTCTCCGTTTGATAAAATTCTTAATTTCAACTCATAATCACCATCGAATTTACACAGATATTTCTTTTCTTCAGAATCTCCTTCTCTCCAATCTTTGTTGTAATTCACGCTAACAAGCACTTTTTTAGGATTGATCTCAAAAGTAACATATCCACCACCAGTAACCGCAAAATACTTTCCACAATCAATTGGAGCATCCTCTAAAAACTCAAACTCAGGAATAGAATAATAACCAGTCGCACCCTTAATTTCTATCTTTTGACCTGTATATTCAAAAGATAACACTTCCTCTTCCGCTTGTATACCAATTGGTACACAGCACATAAGCAACGCTATAAATACACCTAAAATTCTCCTCATATTATATTTTCCTTTCTATAGGTGAAGCTCTACTTCAACTATATCAAAGAACAGTATTATTTGCTACTATATAATATAATATTACTTAAATTAAGATATATATTTATAACTTTTCATATTTTGTTAACATGTCTAACCAAATAATGAGATCCAATTGAAACGATCCGTATATCTTTCAGCATGTTCCCATACTACAATATCTGGTTTATATTCATCTAATAAGCTCGGCTCAAAAGACCAAATGTTTACAGTTTGTGCTTCTGCAAAATATTGTCTTAAAATACTCAGCATTTCATCTGAATACGAATCTCCTATTACCAATATTTTTTTGTCTGATTTTATTTTTGTGTTTACTGTGGCTGGATCCAATTGATATTGAGTATCATTATTGAATGTATCTTGCATATCACATAAACGTGCTAAATCTCCAGAATAATGATTTGTGATTTTGCCAAACTTAACATCCTTTAATTTATCTGTTTTCCCATCAATCTTATCCTTTAATGCTTGTACCGTCACAAAAGCACCGATCTGATTAAAATGTGTATCACTCTTATAGTACACTTGCTGTTTCTTTTCGCTTTTACAAGTGTTGGCTTTACGTCCACTACATTTAAATCCGTATTCTCTTCTAAATACTTCATCAATAAATCCGTTTTTGATGTAGTATTTTTTCTTTCAATTGTGTCTGGCATATATTCTGGATACACGCTAGCTTTATTTGGAATCGAAAGTATATAGAAATCTATTCGATAATTTGAGAATTGATTTCTCTCATTCGTTAGTTTATCCGCAATTGCCTTGGTACTACGTCAAGAAAAAGGACTCATAAAATAGATAAATTTTAAATTCTAATGTTTTGAATAATAATTATTCTCATATTGATTTGGTGATTCATAACCGCAATGGCTATGGATTCGTATCGTGTTGTAGAATGTTTCAATATATTCGAAACACAAATCATATGCATGATCATAATCATAAATCAAAGTACGATTTAACCATTCTCTTTTAATTACTGAATGAAAAGATTCTATACATGCATTATCCCATGGTGTGCCTTTTTTTGAATAACTTAGAATCAGTCCTGCCGTTAATTTTTTATAAAGTTTGCTTGTATAATGTACTCCTCTATCCGAATGAATAATTACAGGATTCGATGTTTTTATCCGCTTTCTAGCCATCTCTATACATTTCAATACTTCTTCCACTTCCAATGTTCTTGATAATGTCCATGCAATTATTTTTCTTGAATATAGATCCATTACACTTGTAAGGTATACAAATCCTTCCAAGGTAAATATATACGTTATATCTGTACACCATGCCTCATTTGGCTTGCTTGGCGAAAAGTCTCTTTTTAAAATGTTATGCAGCTTTGTTGAAAAATCACTATCAAAGGTTGTTTTTACATATGGTTTAATGTAACAGGCTCTGATACCCATTTCTCGCATATATACACCTACAGTTCTTTGTGATATTTTTTCGCCTTTCTTTTGCATCTCTTTCGCTATCTTTGGTGCACCATAAATTTGATGATTATCATCATATATAGTTTGAATCGCTTGTATTCTCTCTTTCTTAGATATAGATTGCTTGCTAGGTTTTCGATGCAGATAATTGTAATATCCTGAT
>NZ_JAJDMK010000070.1:0-11818 GCF_020593575.1 Holdemanella sp. DFI.5.55 | reverse complement strand
GCTTATTCTTACCTTGTTTAGATTTTGTATAATCCAATGCCTTATGCGAAACAATCTGATTGAACCAACTCTCAAACTTTGAATCATCACTCAATTGATCCAACTTCTGGAATGCTTGAATATAAGCTTCCTGTACAATATCTTTAGCCGTAGCCTCATTATTCACTACTTTATACGCAATAAAATATGCTTTTCTTTCTGTTAATTGGATAATCTCAGCAATTGCTTCATTATCCTTTTTTCTTGCTCTTACAATTAAACCCTTTTCCATTTATTTTTACCCTTTTATAATTTAAAATATTATAACCCATATTTTTATATTCCTATTTACTTACACATAAATATTATAGACGATATTCAATATAAACACTATCATTTTATAACCACTAAATTAATCCCCAATAAACTCTTCATACCAATATGTATAGTAAATAGTTCCACACTCTGTTTGATGTGTATCTACCCCATAATGACCATTCATCCAACCTTCCGCAAAGAACGTTTCATTTAAAGCTGCTTTAGCTGCACTATTAGCCTCATCATAAGATGTATAAGCACCATAAGGAATTGTATCATCACAAGCTGGTATTTCTTCACGTACTAGAACGATCTCTCTTTCACCATTATCTTCAGGTTGTGGTGTTTCCTTTACTTCTGGAACATATGTATCATTTGAATTTTCTTCAATTGGTGCACTATATTCCTGTACCTGATTATTTGAATTTGAATACTCTTGTACAACAGGTACACTTTCATTGGATTCTACATTTTTTTCCTCTTGTACTTGTACTTCTACCTCTTCTACTTTCTCTTTATTTTCCTTTACTTCATTTTCTTTTACACTAGAACATCCGACTAACAAAATACTTAACACTAAACTCGTACTGAATAATTTTTTATTTAACATTTTCGTTACCTCAATTTTAAAATTAACATTCCAATAAATAAGAGCGTAAATAGTAAGCTCCATACATTTCTTTCTACAATCAACAACAATTCTTTATATGTAAAATCAGACAAACAACTACAATAAATTCCATTAAAACATTTTCTTTGAAAAGGACTTAGCCTTAAATACTTAACACTCTCTTTCACACTCAACTGATAGAGCACAATCAAATCAATTCCTTTTTTATCTAAATATCTACCCAACCAATCTATTTCGTGTTGCATGTCAACATCTCCTTTTTAAAAACCCATACTCATCTGGACTTGTTGATCAAACATTTGTTGTTGCTGCTGGGCCATTTCATTTTGTTGTTGTACAATCAAATCTTGTTGCTGCAAATACATTTCAACCTCTTCATTAAAACGACGAAATTCTTCTCTGAACAATGCTTCATCTTGCATAGCAACCTCTCTAAAATATGCTAGTTGCTCATCTGTGAAACCTCCGTAGTATTGTGCTAAATCCAATTCTGCATCTACCCATTCTTCATAAGATGCAAAATTTTGTTCTTGAAATGTAGATGGATCTTCATAATCAACACCACCATTACTTGCACACCCTGTAAAACACACTAACATTACTAATAAACCAATAACCTTTTTCATTTTCATTTCCTCCTTATTTACCTCTTCACTATATAAGACGAAGTTATTCTTCAATTGGTTGTATAAAATTTAAATTTTTTTATTTTTAATACATCTGATACAAATTATTCATAAAATTATAAATATCCATATTGGCTTCCATTAGTTTTTCTGGATAATTGATATACATTTCACCTGCATCCGCAAAGAATTCTGCGGTATCATCTCTGCCATACTCCCCTAAACAACCTGGAGCCATTTCATGTAATCTTTGCCATTCATAACCATCGGAAATACCAAGATATGTATAATAATTTCCATGTACAAAATCAAAGATATGTGTTAATTCATGACTTACCGTTCCTTTTTGATTGTTAATTTCATTTACATCCATCTGTAGTGTAATTGACAAATCATCTGAAGATGCATATGCATAAGCACCAAAACCTCTATTATCAATATCAACATCATCTGCAATTGCAATCGCATCAAAGTTTTGTGGTTCACAAAATTTAATTAATCGACAATTATCCAATAAGAACTGAGGCTGCGTTCTAATAAATTCATCTACATATTTTTGAACATCTCCAGCCTTTAAATTATTACCAGGAAGAATCTCAATTATAGGTAAACCCTCATAATATAAATATTGTTCTGTAACAATCTGATTGTATGCCTCTTCTTGTTGTCTAAGAATCTCATTATATTGTTCTTTAGCCGATACATAATCTGAATGAACCGGACTCAAAACTAAAATCAATGCACAACAAATGACTCCCAACAATCCAAATTTCACAAACTTATTTGTCTTAGGCTGTTTCTTTTCAATATAACTCAAACAATCCGCTACATCATCCAAATCAAAATGATCTTGATAATAATCATAGACACCCTGTTTTGTTTCTTCATCCAATGTTTCAAACTTCTCTAAATCAGACACTGAAAACTTTGTACGAATATATTCCTCCGTTAAAATATTAGGATCTATCTTTTCCTTACGATAAGTCAAAACCAATACCAACAATCCACTTAACAATCCAACTAAGAATGAAACTTCAAAATCAAAACCATTAATAAGCGCCTGATCAACCATATTAATTTCTTCAGTCACAATTAAATCCTGGTATCCATATAACATGAAAAACACACCTACAAATACTAAAATTGATAAAAACACTTTATTTTTAGTCATACTAAATCTCTCCTTCTTACTTTGTTTTTTATCCTTACACTATTAAGACGAAGTAAATTTAGAATCGGTTATATAAAAAATAAAAAAATTAAATTATTTTCTAATTAATACTTTAAAACTATAAATTATCGTTAGAACACAAAAAAAGAGAACTTCATGTTCCCTTATATAAGAAGTGCTACCATCTTAAACACAAATACTGCAACCAACAAAATCCCAATCCACTTAATGAACTTAAATGCGACTTTGATTACAAAATAAATTAAGGCTATTGAAACCACAAAACCAAGAATGTCTGACATCTTTCAACCTCCAATTTATCAAATATTTTAATTGATTTTTACCTTCCTTTCAATACTTGCCTTTGATATAATTTAAGTTACCAATAAAACAAGGAGTGATACAATGCGAACACCAGACTTAAACTGGATCAAAGACCCACGCGTCTTTCAAGTAAATAGACAACACGCTTATAGCGACCACATATATACAATTGGAAAGGACAAAAAGCCAAGCTCATTCTCACTAAATGGAACATGGAAATTCAACCTTTCAAAAAATTATGATTCATGCTTTAAATTCTTCTATAATACAGAATTTAATGACACCAACTGGAACGACATCCAAGTGCCCGGACACATCCAACTCCAAGGATTCGATAACCCCCACTATACAGACGTTACCTACCCTTGGGATGGGCATGACGTGGTAAAACCAGGACAAATTGATATGGACAAAAACAAAGTTTACCAATACCGTAAAACATTTGATTGTCCACAAGACTTTATTGGAAATAAACTTATCCTATCCTTTGAAGGCGTAGAATCCAACATCTACGTATGGCTAAATGGTAAATTTATCGGATACTCTGAAGATTCCTTTACTCCAAGCCGCTTTGACATTACAAAATACACACAAGAAAAAGATAACGTGCTATGCGTACGCATCTTTCAAAAATGCACAGGCACATGGCTAGAAGACCAAGACATGTGGCGCTTTACAGGTATATTTAGAGATGTCATGATCTATAAACAACCAAGCCAACACATACAAGACTTAAAAATCGATACAGACATCAATCTAGACACAAATAAAAGTGTTCTTAGTTGTGTTTGTAAAATGAGTAGTAATGAATCCCATACACTACAAGCCAAACTATACGATCCACAAGGAAACATCGTATGGAATGGTAATATGCAAGATACATTTGAAATCCCTGTAGAAAATACATGCCTATGGAGCAGTGAATTTCCTAATCTTTATCAATTAGAATTAGTATTATATGACACAAACAACGAAATCATAGAATCCATTCAAGAACAAGTTGGATTTAGAAAATTCACGCTTGAATATGGCATTATGAAACTCAACGGAAAACGAATTGTATTCCACGGCATCAACCGCCATGAATGGGATCCAAAAACCGGAAGATGTTTATCTCAAGATCAAATGGAAGAAGACATCCACATGTTAAAATCACTAAACATCAACGCCATAAGAACATCCCACTATCCAAACAACAGCTATTGGTATAAACTATGCGACCAATACGGAATCTACGTCATTGACGAAATGAATCTAGAAACCCATGGAGCTAATGACATCCTTCCACAAAATAAAACCGAATGGACTGATTGCCTATTAGACCGTGCTAGAAGCATGTATGAAAGAGATAAAAACCATGCCTGTATCTTAATGTGGTCACTTGGAAATGAATCAGGAAGCGGATCCAACTTTATGATCCTACACGACTACTTCAAAGAACAAGACCCATCAAGACTTGTCCACTATGAAGGAATCGTACAAGATCGAACATTCGAAAACGCATCCGACATTGAATCTAGAATGTATACATCTCCAGAAAATGTGAAAGCCTATCTAGAAAGCCATCCAATGAAACCATTTATGCTATGTGAATATATGCACGCCATGGGAAATAGTCTAGGAGGCATGGAAGAATATACCAATCTAGAAGACGAATACGAACAATACCAAGGCGGCTTTGTATGGGACTATGTAGACCAAGCCATTTTAAAAGACGGACAATACTATTATGGACAAGACTTCGACGACTATCCTAACGACTCCAACTTTTGTGGAGACGGCATTCTTTTAGCCAATCGAGAAGAAACCGGCAAAAGCCAAGAACTAAAACAACTCTACCGCTATGTCGACATGGAAATCCATTTCGATTCGATAACCATTAAAAATAAAAACCTATTCTACGACCTAAGTAAAGATACCTTTATCTTTGAATTGAAGCAAAACGGACTCGTTATACAATCCGGCATCTTTAAAACAAGCGTAGAACCAGGCACTACAAAAACAATGCCCGTACAATTTAAACAAATCAATACCCCAGGCTATTACACAAAAACCATCTACTACAAAACACCATTAGGCATTCAATCCTTTGACCAACAAGTCTTTGAAGTCAAACAAGACCAACCCAAAGAAAAAGCCATGCTCGTAGTAGAAGGCAAAGAAACCATTGGTATTCAATTTATCGATACCGAATACTTATTTGACAAACGAAAAGGTTTAGTATCCATTCAAGTAAATGATGAAGAAATACTCAAACAAGCACCAAAACCCATCTTCTACAGAGCTTTAACCGACAATGATCGTGGTGCCAAAGAAACCTATGCCAACTGGCTAAATGCCAGCCTATTTCAAAATGTAGTCGGCTTTAAAATGATACGAAACTCCAAATGCGCACAAATGATCTATACAATACAACTTGAATCCATTGAAGAAGAATGTAAACTCGTCTATACAGTCTACAACAATCAAAGTATTCAAATCCAATTGCACCTAGACAAAAACTCACAAAGACAAACACTACCACTCTTTGGAATCGAATTTGCTCTAAAAGAAGAGTTCAAAAACTTCGCCTACTTTGGGAAAGGCGAAAAAGACACATATATAGATCGAGACCATGCTCTAACCGATTTCTACTTTGAAAACGTAGACACAAACTACATTCCATACTTAAAACCACAAGAACACGGTAACCACACAGACTGCAAATGGTGCTGCCTATCCAACGACACCATTCAAGTAAACATCAAGTCAGAAAAAATGGAATGCATGGCAAGCAAGTATTCCTTTATGCACCTATATAATGCCAACCACACATTTGAACTTCCACAAACCAACACAACCCATCTAAGAATCACAAAACAACAAATGGGCGTAGGCGGAATCAACAGCTGGGGTGCAAAAGTACAACCACAATACTTAATTGACCAATCTAAAAACCTAGACTTTACATGTACACTCTATATTTCAAAGAAAGATTGATAAAAGAGAGCTGTAGTTTTGACTACAACTCTCTTTCTTTATGCATCCATTCTATACTGAACCAATCCATGACCATCACAAATCTCAACACGCGCCATGGCACCATTTACTACATACATATGCGGATATGTATGTCCAATATCCAGCTGAAATACAACATCTATATCAGGTAGTGCCTTTTTAAAAGCCTGGTCATACCCAATTAAATCCGAAACATTCTTAAATAGTACACGACCCACCAATATAGCCTTCGTATATTTAAAATACCCCATATACTTCATCTTCAATAAAGCACGATACACATCACATGAATTCATTGAAAAAATATCAAAGAACCAAATAATTCCATCCAACTTATAGCGTTCATTAAAAACTTCTACAAAGTCATAAGGCGTGCCCGCCATATCATTTATACTCTCAAAACAACCACCAAGTAATCTACCCACTACACTACAATTACCCACATATTCTGTCTTTGTGTTAAGTATTGGAGCACCATCATTATAAAAATCAACATCCTGATGCAGAGAACTTGAATGCAGTTTACTATTCTTCCCCTTTAAAAAATCAAGACACAAACTCGAATATTCATTGATACCATATTCATCAAAACTACCCGCATTAAAACCATACACCGTAGCCAAATCACACTTACAAGTAATGGGAAATAATAAATTTGTAGGATCACTCGCACCCAAATACCACTTAGGATTCTTTTCAATCCAATCAAAATCAATATATGGCAACGTCTCAAACTGAAAATCACCACCCGCAGCCAACCATACAGCTCCAACACTAGAATCATTCACCAACGAATTCAATTCATCAACACGAGTTTTGGCATCAATACTTGGTTCACTATTATTACGAACACTAGCTGTTTCAACAATATGAAACCCATTGGATTGAATATACTCTATAGACGCATCAAAACTATCTAGCTTATGCCCTACACCACTCGACATAGCACAAACACCAATCGTATTATACTTCTCATTTAAAAACTTAGGATATTTCATACACAAAAAAACCTCCACACCCATTATAAAGGAAAAACGACAAGACACAAAGTCCTGCCGCATTTCCCATAGTTTTAAGATAGAAAGGAAGTTTCATGTATTAGCACTTAATACATCTTTATTATAATCCCTATACAACCATTTGTCTTTGTACTTTTTAGTGAATTTGTATTAAAATCAGTCACAAACTAACATCTTTCAATACTAAATACTGCTTCTAACATAGATTCTCTAAACGAACATCAATAAGAAAACCATTAACATGAATTGCGATATTCAAATTACCATACTCGCTTCACTTTGTTTCTTAATATTACTATCTACACGAACACTAAAGCTTATTGTATCCATACTCATTTATATGGATGTCAATACAAGAAGATAGCCTTAGCCTTAATAATATATTGTGTAAAATACGATTGATGGTAGAAATACCAAAAACGGTGTACCCTACCAAAACCAAACGGAAGGTGATTGGAAACGTCAGCCTGGAACCGGCTAAAAACAATGAGGACTCGGTATGATGTTCAGGCTCACAAATCAAATTTAGAGCTTTTACTCTTTTTTTATCCAATATGGACAATCTCAAGCTAGTGTTTCTTCATTATCTTAAAAAAATTTGTTTTCAATGTATACTCACTCTTTCAATACCTTCAATGCTTCCTCTACATCAGAGTATCGTTTTACAAAAGGATCACGCACAATACGTTCAGCCTCCAACATAGCTGCCATTGTCTCCTTGTTTACATCAAAAGGAAAACCACCTACACAAAGAGACTTATTAAGAAACACATTGATTGCAGTATTCAAATCAACACCTAATTCACCATACATGGCTTCACATTGTTTTAAAATATCACTATCTACACAAATATTGAAACTTGTTGTATTATCCATAATATTAGCTCCTTTACATTTAAATTTTCGTTGAATTATGCTATACAATTAAGATAAAGGTAATACTACACTACCCTTTTGCCTTTCTTACCCCATAAGAAATCTCTGCACTCTTTATAAAATCACTTAATGCAATATCTCTTATATATACATCCCTTAAATTATTATGTGCTGCAATATTCTTATAACGGACATATCGATTGTCTGGATCTGTAGTTGTGAATACTAGAAACTTCTTATTGATTATTTCTAACGGACGCAAATTATGCGCTGTGAAAATCAATTGCCCCTTTGCTTGTTCACTCATCAACTTTACGATTTCACCAAACAAATATTCATGTATACCACAATCCAAATCATCAATCGCAACCACAACTGAATCTGCATTAAAAACTTCAATCAAAGGTTGTAGTATCGATACAATTCTCTTTACACCATCCGACTCATACTTAAATGGCATTTTATTTGAAACCAATTCCACACGATATCCAACAGAACTATCCCTCATCAATTCTTTTTCAAGCACTTGTACATCCAGTGTAAAATCAGGCACCAAATAAGGAAGAACTCGATTCATACTTTCAATTCGTTTCTTATAAACATCCAAAGCACTTTTAGAAAGAACCATTGAATCATCTATACAACACTTTGATTTCACGACAAACAATTCATAATTCGCAAAATTAACCAAACTCTCTAAAATATACACATGACGCAAAAACTCTTCGTCTTTACATTCATCACTTCTATTTCGAACTACTTCCAAAAACTCACTTGAAAAAACAAATGATCGAAATTCCTTACGAGCCATCTTTTTAATCACCATAACATCCAATTCATTCACTTTTGAAGGTCCAATCAAAGACTTATATTTAGATACAGGACTAAAAATAGGTGAATTTGAAGTATCTATCAATTTAGACTTTGCAACTCTTGTTTCACCATCCGTATACGCATAAGAAAGAATCTCATCATAAATACAAGATCTATTGAATTTAAACGAATATTCAATCTCACTATGCCTTCCATTCTCATCAATAGTAAACTGCACTACAATTCTAGAATAGTCTGCATCTACATGAATCATATTTGAAAAATCCGATGAAATTTTTTGACCACATAAAATGGTCTTAATTAAATCCAACACATCGATCAAAGCTGTTTTACCAGAACCATTCTGTCCATACAAACCCAATATAGAATTCTTAAAATCTAATTCGGCTCTTTTAATATTCTTAAAATTATATATCTCAATCCTACTTAATCTTTTCATGATTTAATAATATTACATTTTCCATACATTTTATACTTAATTTCAATTATTTTAAACCATTTATGCAACAAAAAAGAGTAGGCGCGCATTCCTACTCTTAATGTATCCTCTATTAAGGCGCGATTTAAGAGAATAAATTATACTCAATACATCATCTTTCATTTGTAAAATCCGCATCTTTCACTTTTTTCATAGGCATCAAATACATAAGCAAATCTTTATCCTCGTTTTTCTTAGAATAAACAAATCCCATTTTCTGATAAAATTGTTTTAACTTCGGCTCATCTTTGCAATCTATGTGAATTACTGGACTAGGACTTAACATATTCTTTTCTTTAATACGCTCGAAAGCTAGTTCAATAAGTAAATCCCCACTAATCAATTTATCATTACCATTTGTATAATTCTTTGATAATTGTCCAATTAACTGTGTATTATTCGTTTTTCCAAATGCATAGGTCGTTCCAAAGAAACTCTTTTTTTGTTTTCTAGTAAGTTTAGAATCAATACATTTCAAAGAACAGTTACGTACTTCATTTACTGAATCCAAACATTTTTTTGAATTCTTCAACATCTTTTAGATCATGATGATCATTTGTTATTTGAATTTTGATTTTCTTTGTATCCGACATAATACGACAGAATCGATCTATATCAGAACCTTTAATTTTATATGTATCTGTAAAACTCTTGATTGCTATACAACATACCCTACCTTTCAAAAATAAATGACGCTTACCCAGGCCACTACGGCGTGTGAGACGCATCTTTTACCCACTTCAGACGTTCCTATATCTATAATACACAAAGTTTGACCAACAAAAAAGAGTAGGCGCGTATTCCTACTCTTTATGCATCCTCTATTAAGTCGCGATTTAAGAGAATAAATTGACGGATTATTTCTCACAGAAATATTATAGAGAGAAATAGTTCTATGTGCGAAAACGCTTTCACAAAACCAATAGTATTATATATCAATTTTGTTCATCATGTTTGCACAAATTAGTAATCCGTTTACATTTTTTGTTGAGAATCATAAATAATCAAAGCCATGAAGACTAAATCCTCATCTTGTTCATTCAAAATACTATGACCCTTACCACTCGGTGTAAAATAATGCTCCCCTGGCTTTAAATATAAAGTTCGCTCATGATTATCATCCAATGTTGCCACTCCAGAAAGAACGAAATAATCTTCGCCATCTCCATTATGCACATGATAACCAACACTACAACCCTTCTTTAAAGTGACCTTGGCATACACACGATTCATACCATGCATCTCTTGTGCGCTCATGATATGTTCAAAATGTACAATACCAGTACCACCCATAAAATTTTCTTTATCTACAACTACCATTTTCTATACCCCTAGATCAAAGAATTGTCTTTGAAATAATTGATTTTCATACTTGACTTCACTTCATCCAAAGTCTTTTCCGCTGTCGCATACGCCTTTTTCGTACCCTCTTCTAGAATCTTGACAACTTCAGGAAGTTTTGCCTGCCATTCCAATCTTCTTTCACGAATTGGAGCCAACTCTTCTTGCATAACACTATTTAAGAAACGCTTCACCTTCACATCTCCTAAACCACCACGCTGATAGCGTGCTTTTAATGCATCCAAGTTTTCATATTCCGGCAAATACTTTTCGAAATGCTCTGGCTTACAGAATGCATCCAAATATGTAAATACACAGTTTCCCTCAATCTTACCAGGATCACTCACCTTAATATGATCAGGATCTGTATACATACTCATAACTTTCTTCTTGATTGTCTCTTCATCATCCGACAAATAGATACAGTTACCCAAAGACTTAGACATCTTTGCCTTACCATCTGTACCCGGAAGTCTTAAACAAGCACAGTTTTGTGGTAATAAGATTTTAGGTTCTACTAAAGTCTCACCATAAATCGAATTGAATTTATGAACAATCTCCTGCGTCTGTTCAATCATAGGCATCTGATCTTCACCAGCAGGAACCGTAGTCGCCTTAAATGCCGTAATATCTGCAGCCTGTGAAATTGGATAACACTGGAAGCCAACTGGAATACTCGCATCAAATCCACGCATCTTAATTTCAGCCTTCACAGTTGGATTTCTTTGAAGACGACTTACAGAAACTAAGTTCATATAATAGAATGTCAATTCTGTCAATTGACTGATTTCAGACTGAATAAAAATTGTTGTCTTACTCGGATCAATACCACAAGCCAAATAATCCAAAGCCACCTCTAAAATGTTTTCACGCACCTTATCCGGATTATCAAAATTATCTGTCAATGCCTGTGCATCCGCAATCATAATATAAATTTCATCATATTCTCCAGAATTCTGTAAAAGAACACGATTTCTTAAGGAACCCACATAATGTCCAATATGCAATTTACCCGTCGGACGATCCCCCGTTAAAATAATCTTAGCCATAAATACCTCACTATAATAATTGTTTCTTCGCAAAATTCCATGTGTCTCTACACATATCATCTAGATTCTTTTCAGCCACCCAGCCAAGCTGTTCCTTAGCTCTTGTAGGATCTGCGAAACATGTCGCAATATCTCCTGCACGTCTTGGTTTGATGACATAAGGAATCTTAAT
>NZ_JAJDMK010000007.1:0-55663 GCF_020593575.1 Holdemanella sp. DFI.5.55 | reverse complement strand
GATGCAGAATTTAATGCACTGTTGTATCTTATGCAGTAATTGACTAAATAAGAATATAGTTGCTAACTCAAAAATTTAAGGTGTGTAGTTGAATATAGTCATAAATTGTTGTAACATAACAAGTATAAAAGAGCATAAAAAAAAGAAGTTGGATTTCATCCGCTAAAACGACATCCAACTTCAACCTTGATTAGGTCGTTTTTATTATACCATAATTTCGACCTTAAGTGTATTTTTTATGCCAGAAGGAGAAATTATGAGAGAACAATTTGTGAATGAATTTATTTCGTCTTTATCAGGTGATTTTGATGAAGATATTTTAAGTGTATTGTTTAAGAAGTTAACTGTATTTGTGAACAAGTACGAAATCAAACCTGTAGAGACATCAATAGCTATTTATACAGACTACCTGCCCGAATGTTATCAAGTGTATTTTGTAACAAGAAAGATAGAAGGAATGAGTATGAAATCGTTGGAACTTTATGATTTATACTTAAAAGATTTCTTTAGACAAATTAATAAGCCGATTAAAAATATTACAACCAATGATATTCGAGTATATCTATATAAGGTTCAAACACAAAGAGGGCTTAGCAATAGAAGCTTGGATAGTAGAAGAACAATTATCAATGCATTCTTTGAGTGGTGTTGTAATGAGGAGTATGTTGATCGCAATCCTTGTAGAACAATCAAAAAAATTAAATACGAAACTAAGGAACGTAAGCCATTGACCGCTATTGAATTAGAACAGCTACGTAATGCATGTGCTACTACAAGAGATAAGGCGATGGTGGAATTTCTATATTCAACAGGCTGTCGAGTTACAGAAATTGTCAACATTAATAAAAGTGATGTTAATTTTGAAACAAAGGAAGTTGTTTTGTTTGGTAAAGGTAATAAACATCGCACGTCATATTTAAATGCAAGAGCTGAACTTGCTTTAAAAAATTATCTAGACTCTAGGGATGATAACAATGATGCATTGTTTGTTTCAGATAGACATCCTCACAACAGATTAAAAAAGAATGCAATTGAAAAACGAATTGGACAGCTTGGGGAGATAGCGCAAATCGAACGCAAGATCTTCCCTCACCTTATTAGACATACGACAGCAACAAACGGTTTGAACCGTGGTATGAGGGTAGAAGAAGTTCAAAAAATGCTAGGACATGAAAATATTAGTACGACTATGATTTATGCTAAAGTTGCAGAAAATACTGTTAAATTAAATCATACAAAATGCATTGTTTAAACAAGTACTTTTCCTTTGACAGAAGATAAATCTATGTTACAATATGCATGTATGTGAAATGGGTTTGTCCCAAATTGAGAAGTGTTAATTCACTTCTCTTTTGTTTTATGTTAATATAGATGCATGGAAACATTTTTAAATTATATTGAATTTTTGTGTGATTTACTGGTAATTGATATGCCAGAAGTCCAATACAAGAAAGGCACAAAATTTTACAATCAGTTTGGAAAGCCCGTCGCTCCTTTTAAATTAAGAAGTACGGCAGGCGGTGTAACATATCATGAGAAACGTATGGTACGAATCGACTTAAATAAATTCAAAGATTTATCTATCGTTTATCAGGTATTGGCGCATGAATTGCGTCATATCTTTCAATGTGATGTGATTGCGAATGAAGAAGGATTTAAAGGAGAGGTTGATCCACAGACAGTTGAAGCGTGGAGAAAGAATATGGATGACTATTTAAATAGCAAAGACGCAGGTCATGAGAATCAACCTATTGAATTAGATGCTACTGCGTTTAGTTACGTTGTTTGTATGACAATACTGCACGCACCTATTAAATTTAGTTGTGATGCTGAGAAGTTGGCTCCTTTGGTTTATGATATGACACAGAACTATACTGAAAGTGAAATCTTAGAGTGTGCAAAAGAATTTGGCATTCAGCCAAGAAGAATATTAGCTTAGAGAGATTAATATCTCTCTTTTTTTATTGTAAGGAGAAACGAAGATGAATATACCTTTAGGTAAAATGGAAGAATTAGAAGATAAATACGGAGTGGAATTATTTATAGAACAAGTGATTGGCAAGAAAGATAGATTTTATAAACTTGTCGATCAATTCCCTCTTACAGAAAAGAAAAAAGTGTTCTTAGGGAACACTTTAAAACAAGTAGAAAAGAGGCTTAAAAATGAATGTGGAAAGAGCAAAGGCTAAATTACAAGCATTGATTTTTGGCATTGAAGATGGGTGGCATGTGCCTACTGAATTTGAAAAGCAAATGTATGCATACTTCAATGATGACAAAACAATTTTAGAAAACAGACAGGACGATTAATTTCGTCCTTTTTTTGTATTTAAAAAGAGTCCTTTGGCGGACTCTAACTGTGATAGTCTTCAGAGAACATAGAAGACATTTATATTAAATCATAGAATAAAACTGAAGACAATGCTAAACTTGTTTATAACATCTGATATAAATAAGTTATTAAGCGAAACAAGTCAGTACAAACTGACATAAAACGAAACAATTCATTTAGTATGTAGTATAATATTGTTTTTTGGTTTACTGTATGTTAAAATAGATTACAGAAAGGAGATATACAATGCGAAAAAGTGATTTAATTAAAGGAGTATTCCTTAGTATTTCTAAATCATTTACGTTGAATTTTATTTTAGCAATCATTTTAATTATTGGGATTATATTTAATTTATTTAGCCCAAACACTTTAAAAGCTCTGTGCATTTTCTTGACTCTAGAAGTGTTGTTTATTGATGCTAATTTATTTTTTAAGCATAGTATGTAGTGTAATATTTTTTATGAATATTTGTGAATTTAACAGAGATGAAATCTTACAAAATGTTAAAGCAGAAGCTGCAGGCAAAGAATTAGTTATGACAGTTGTTCAGGTTGGAAACGATCCTGCTTCTGATGTTTATGTAAGAAACAAAAAGAAAACGGCTGAAGAGTGTGGCATTGAATGCATCCACTGTAATCTACGTGAAGATGCTTCCTATTCTGATGTTGTTAAGATTATCCAAGGTCTTAACGAAGATAGCAAGGTAACTGGGTTAATGTTACAACTTCCCTTGCCCGAACACTTAAAAAAGTTCGAACAGGACTTCTTGGACATGATTGACTGGAAGAAAGATATTGATGGTCTTTCTACAGAAAGCGTGGGTCGTTTATGGAGTAACAAGCGTTGCTTAAAGCCAGCTACAGCACAAGGCATCATGAGCTTATTAGATGATGATTTACGTGAGCACACAGTAGTTATTATCAACCGTTCTAGATTGATTGGTAAACCGTTGGTAAAGATGTTAGAGGAGCGTAATGCAACGCCGGTGTTATGTCATTCTAAGACAGATAAAAATCTTATGACATTGATGCTGCATAAAGCCGATATTATCATTACTGCTACAGGTCAACCAAAATGGCTAAGTCTAGAAGATTGTGTCACACACACTATCGTTGGAGACTGTTGTAATGTATTGCAGATTATTGATGCGGGTATTACAAGAGATTTAAACGGCAAACTTTGTGGAGATGTAGACAAAGATTCATTTGCCTTTACATCTGTGCAAGTTACGCCAGTGCCAAAGGGCGTTGGTATTTTGACCACTGCCTTTGTAATTAAGAATGTTGTAGAAGCATATAAGCTTCAACATTGTTAGGAGATAAAATGATTAAAATTGAAAATGTGGTATTGCCTAGTGATGAACAATGGCTTGCGGTAATTCGTGGTATGAGAAATCCTATGAATTCTTGGGATAAGAGTGATAGCGGCATAACTGAAGAAATTAATAACGATAACAAAGAAGATTTTACGTTTACAATTGGAGAAAAAGATCAAAACTTAATGAGACGCTTGGCAAAAGCCGGTATAGATCATCGTAAGTTTATGCGTATGATACCTATATATATGGATATTACAGCACCACTTTATTGGATTGCAGAGCAAGATACTTATAAAGTCGGGACTGTTAGAAATAGTTGTAGTTTCATGCATAAAGGTGTATCTAAACCGTTTGATATTGATGACTTCAGTGTTGAGGATAAAGTTTCTTATTTGTTGAATCCAATAGTAAGAGAGCAATACGAATTAACTTATCCATATGAAACAGATGAGTATAAAATTTATAGACTAGATAATGGTCGAGAGTATAAGATTTTCCGTAATGGAAGAATCGTTGCTTGTGAATTTTCGTGCACTGATAATTATGGTAGTGGAAGAACTCGTGTTTTTCCAGAACGAGAAATCAAACCGTCAAAGACTAAATGTGGCTATTTTGAAGTTAACATTGGTGGAAGAAGCGGAGAAAGGTGGCAAGTCCATAGACTGATTGCGACTGTATGGCACGCCAATCCTGATGGATATGAAACTGTTAACCATATCAACTCTAATAAGGGCGACAATTCAGTCGAAAATTTAGAATGGTGTAGTAGAATTGAAAATATAGCGAAAGCTAGAGAAGATGGTTTGTATGACAAAAATAAATTACACTTTTCTTATCAGGCGTGGAAAAACGGACACCGCAATGTACTGCCTGAGATTAAATTTCGTATACGTTCAGAATATAAATCAAAACAGGCAACTGCAGTTGAGTTGAGTAAAAAATACGACATGACACTTAGACAAATTCATGGTTTGTTGTTTAATAAACGTTGTGATGACGAGGAGATATTCCGCTTAGCTTATACGTGGGAAAAAACGATTGATACACTGAACCAGTTTCGCAGTGCGTATTTAGAAACAAAAGATGAAAATTATTTTTTAGCAATCAGGCAAATATTACCACAAGGATATAACGTTAGATATACTTGGATGGCAAATTATGAAGTTTTAGCTAACATTTACAAATCTCGTAAAAATCATCGACTACCTGAATGGGTTGAGTTCTGTAAGTGGATTGAAACATTGCCATACTCAGAATTAATTACGGGTGACTTTGATGTTTAAGGTTCAAGAAGGATATCATTCACCACATATTGAAGAAAAGGGAGATGAAAAAGATTTCTCTTCCCTTTCTTTAATTAAAGAATTTAAGTCATATCAAGAAGCAGAAACATATGTAATAAGTTTAATCAATGAGAAACCACAAACACATTATGTACGTATGATTGTTGGCAAACGTTATGTTGGCTTTGATTATGGTTCATGGTCACACTTCTATTTTATAACTTCAGATGAATCATTGAATTATGAAGAGTTATATGATTTGGAGGATTAAATATGGGCGGACTTCATTTTTATATTATTTTGCCAGACGGACTCTACACAGAAGAAGATCGTGAAGCAGTGCGTATTCATGTTACAGAAGAGGCAATGAGAATTTTTGGCAAAGACATAAAATGTACGTATTATAATTCACCACAAGAAGATTAGTCTTTAAGTGATTTATGTAATGCCATTGATGAAATAGCAGAAGCGAATGTCGTGTATTTTTGTAAATATTGTACCAGTAATCCAGATACCAAAGCGTTGAAGGAAATTGCTGAAGGATATCATTTATATACACTTGATAAAATATTGGAAAATTAAGGAGGATAAAAGATGAGTATTAAACTATTTATTTCTCAGCCAATGAGAGACAAAACAGATGAAGAAATTTTAGCAGAAAGAGAAAAGGCAATTAAAGCAGTTAGTACAATTTTTGGCTATGACGATGTAAAAGTAATTAACTCTTTCTTTCAAGATGTACCTCACGATGCTAAGCCACTTTGGTACTTAGGAGAAAGTATTAAAATGTTAGGATATGCTGATGTAGCTTATTTCTGCGAAGGCTGGGATGATTATAGAGGATGTCAAATGGAACATAAGGCATCTGAAGATTATGGTATTCAAATTATCGAAGCACTACCTAAAGTATATAATTCAAGTTATACACTATCTAATGACAATGAACTCATGTTAAATAAAGCTAGAGAGCTGGTTGCTAAATGGTATAACGAAAATACAGAATTTAAGATTACTAAAGATTATGTGTTGATTGTTTGGTTTTGTAAAACATTGCAGAATTGGAAAGCTATTTGTTCCACTACCATTCATGACAAACGTATTTGCGAAATAACTCATAACGGAGATAAGAATGAAACATATTTAGATGTTTATTTAAAAGAAAGCAATAATCGTTATGAAGGATAAGTCACAGCTAAATAAAGTTATATGCAATAACAAGGCATATACGTTTTGCCCAAATGGAACAAAAATCGATAAAGGAGATAAAAAGATGAAAACAAGAGGTTTTGAAGTTGTAAGTAAAGAGTTCCGAAAAACAAAGGGAGAGATTTTCCTTCCTAAGAGATCAACTGCATTTTCTGCAGGATATGATTTCTATTTACCAGAAGATGTAACAGTGCCTGCTCATGGCACGTCAGGAGCTATTCCTACTGATGTAAAGGCATATATGCAAGATGGCGAAGTTCTATTGCTTTACGTGCGTAGTTCAGTTGGTATTAAAAAAGGATTAGTTCTTGCTAATGGAACAGGTGTAATTGATGCCGATTATTATTCTAATGAATCTAATGATGGAAATATTTGTTTGGCATTACGTAATGAAACAGATAATGACATCACATTAAAAGCAGGTGAGCGTGTAATGCAGGGCGTATTTGTGCCTTATCTAGTAGCAGACGATGATACAACTACAGAAACACGTACAGGTGGAATTGGTTCTACAGAGGCTTAATAATGGAAGAATTTATCGGTATCCGAAATACGAGGTTGAAAAGTAGGTAAAAGAAAGTCTCTACTTTAAAATCACTAAGCAGATACATCAATTTTGTAAATATAAATATTTATAATATATAGAAGTTTGACATCAAGACAGAAAGGAGGTAGACATCTATGGAATTCATTCGAGCTTTGAAAATGCGAATCTATCCTAATAATGAGCAAAAGGCGAAGATCGACAAGACACTTGGATCATGTCGTTTTGTCTATAATCACATGCTTGCCAGAAACCAGAAGGTGTATGAAAGACGGAAAGAACATCTATCGTATTATGATATGCAGAATCTTCTTCCTGTTATGAAGAACTATCTACCTTGGTTGAAGGAAGCTGATTCGCAAGCTTTAAAGTACGCCTGTCGTCAGCTGAATACAGCCTACGACTGTTTCTTTAAAAAGAAGTCCGGCTTTCCAAAATTTCACAGCAAGAGAATGAATCGGCAGGCATATACTACAACAAAGAAAACTAGTATTGCCTACGATGCCGAGAATCGCAAAGTTAAACTTCCTTTCCTCGGATGGATGCAATGTTCAGGCAATCGGATCCTTAATAATCCAGAGTTTAAGTATGCAACTGTATCCAAGCAAAACGGAAAGTATTATGTCTCCATTACATACAGTATTGAAAAGACTATACGTCTTGTAGCTGTGAGTGAAAACCAAGCTCTCGGTTTGGACTATAAGTCGGACGGACTGTATGTAGATAGCAATGGTAATATGGCTGGCATGCCAAAATGGTTTCGAGATAGTCAGGCTAAGTTGAAAAAAGAACAGCGAAAGTTAAGAAACAAAGTTGGCTCTAAAAGAGGAGAACTAAAGTCTCATAATTATTCAAAACAGCTTCAGAAAGTTCGAAAGCTTCATGAACATATTGCCAATCAGAGACTTGACTATCTTCATAAAGAAAGTACAAGATTAGCAAATCAGTACGATGCTATTCTGATTGAAGATTTAAACATGAAAGCCATTGCCAACAAAGGGTTCGGCAATGGCAAAGCCACTTTTGATAATGGATGGGGTATGTTCACCACAATGCTGAATTATAAAATGGAAGAGCATGGCAAGTATCTGCAAAAAATTGACAGATGGTATCCATCTTCACAGACGTGCAGCATTTGCGGATGTATAAACTCTGCATTAAAAAACCTAAGCATTCGTAAATGGACATGCTTAGAGTGTGGTACAGAGCACGACAGAGATATCAACGCTGCTATCAATATCAAGCAGGAAGGCCTGCGATTACTAGAAGTAATGTAGTAAAAATAAATAGACTGTACGGTGAGGCACATCGAAACAGTAAAACAAACGCATGTGGAGACAGGAACTTCGGGCATACAGCTTGTATAGTGTATGTAGATGTCTGTCGAGGAAGCATGAACCACAGGATGAGATTGAAAATCAGTTTAGGCTGGCATTGGTGAAAGCAGTGTTTTCAACCTCAGATTGCGGATAGCCGAATTTGTATTGTATGATGACTATTCTTATTCAATACCTGATCTAATACCTAACGAAACAAAAGCTGTAATTCGTAATCAAATGCATACTTATATTGGTTGTAATTACTTAGATATCTTGCGTTTTAGACGTGATTCAGACGGCAAAGAAGTTTCATTGCCTTGGGATGAATTAAGAGTTCTATATAGATCAGATGATGTAGAAGATAAGATTGCATCATATACAATGAGACAAGAAGTCCGAAAATTATTCGGTAAATATTGAGGCAGATTCCGTAAGGTTTTTGTCTTTTAAAAATAAGGAGAAAGAAATGAAAGAAAATAAATTTAATGTTGGAGACGTTATCGTTTTTAGAGAAGGTAATGTTGGAAGTGATTATATTATCATCGCACTAACAGTAGATCACTATGTTCTTGTTAGTAAATTTGGAGACCATAGAATTAGAGTATTAAGTAACAAAATTATCGACAAACATGCCGTATTGGTTAAAACTATGGAAAACAAGTCAGAAGAACTTGTTGGTACACTTATCAAAGCTGGCATTAGTTCAGAAGAATTATCTCAATCTTCTAAAGAGATTAACACAACAGAAAAAGATAATTACAATGGAAAATTAGTTCAGGAACATCAAGAATTGACGGAGCAGTTAAATTGGCTATATAAAGTTAAAAATGCAAAGTATGGAGATTCGTTTGGTAAAAAAGTTAGAAAAAGAGGGTTAATGTCTGCTCTGGATCGAATGGAAGATAAGTGGAATCGTCTAGAAAATCTTATTGAAAATAACGAAGACGGATCAGACACTGATGAAAGTTTAGAAGATACATTAATTGATTTAGCAAACTATTGCTTAATGACTATCATGGAGATTAACCATGCTAAGGGAAATTGCACACACGGAAATCATTCCTAATACTTCTCTTGAGCATTTCAAACGAGAATATTATTTCTATGAAATGCAATTCAATCGCAGAGAACAATGGAAGAATGGTGTTGAGTGCAAACAAATTGGAAGAGATGTTGCTGTTACATGGTACGAATTAGGTTACGTGCTATTTAGCATCGATCTTAGATATCATGTCTCAAATAAAGAATAGTTGAACCTTCAACTATCTAGGGGTAAATTATGGAACGGATTGATTCAATTAAAATGTTTACACAAGCAGAAGTTGCAGACATTCTGCACTGCAATAAAGACAATGTAACCATGCTGCGTGAAGCAGGAGTTCTTAAAGCTATCAAGACTGGACGAAGTTATATGTTCTCCAGAATGGAACTTGAAGACTTCATGAATCGCTATGCAGGGTTAGATGTTAGTAATCTAAATAATGCGATCAGCTCACTGGCTGTCGTAGAAAATAAAAAGCGCTTAGAGGATTATGTTTCCTCATAGGCGCTTTTTTTGTATTAAATTTTGGACACAGTTTTGGACACACTCGACACATATTTGTATCGATTTGTATCGGATTTTCATTAATTTGTTATAAATCCGATTTTTTTAACAATACATATTTATGCTTTATTTAAAGTGTTTTTATACCTCTTTAGATGTGATTTATTATAACACAAATCAAATATAAATTGGTTCTAATACCTTCATATCACAATTTGATTCTTTAATTGCTTCAATCAACACCGATTTTACTTGGTTGTCGCGATGATCATACGCAAACTGCAAGTTACGAATATTAAAGTGATTCGCATACAAAACCTTATTGATCTCATTTAAACGATTCGGACGATGCACCATATAAAAGCGCCCATAACTCTTCAATAATCGATTCGCATGAAAGACCAATTGTTCCAAAGTCAAATTCTCTTCCATTCTTCCTAAATGGCGAAAATTTAATTGTTCCGGAAGCTGATTGGCATCCATTTTAAAATATGGCGGATTGGAAACAATCACATCAAACAATTCATCTTCATACCTTTGTATTGGCTGATTGACAATTTTTACAGGATGCTTGATAAACATATCCGCATTCTTTTGAGCAACCTTACTAGTATGTTCTAATATTTCAACACCCACAAGTTCTTTGACATTAAACTGATCAAAATAAACGAGTAAAGCCGCATTATTGGTACCAATATCTAAAATGCGCTCCTGCTTTTTTAAATGCACAAATTTAGCTAAAAGTTTCGTATCCGTATTAAAACGAAAATGTTCTTTATCTTGATATAACTTCAAGTTTTCATCCATAAAATAATCTAAAGTTAAACTCAACTGGCATCCTCCTTCTTCAACAAATCACTCGCCTTTATAAAACATTTACTATCCATTTTTTCATTCAGACGATTCAATATAAAATCCGTATTTTCTTGTGGAGCTTCAAATAGATCAATCTGTTCTACAATCTGTTTGACATCTTTTAAAGACCCAATATGTACACCTATATAGCGATAGCCAATGGGTTCAAAATATTCTTCTAACAATTGCCTGCAAGCCCCAAAAATCATAGGATACGTATTCGCATACTGACTTAGATTCATACTATGACACACATTATGAAACGTTGTATCTCTTAAAGTTAACGTAACAAGTTTTCCTTTTTGGTTTTCTTGCTGCATCTTATGCGTTAGTTCTCGAACGATATTCTCAAGACAACTATTCACTTCATCAATTGAATATAGATCATTGGAATATGTTCTAGAAATCGAAATGCTCTTTTGTGTAGTCGAATAACATAGAGTCGCACTCGAATTCCCTCTTGCCTTTTGAATCAAAGAATAAGATGATTTACCAAATCTATGTATGATCTTTTGTTCATTCTTTTCATCCGCAAAATCACCAATCGTATAAATACCCATTTCATTTAAAATAGGCACGCTCTTTTTACCAATGCCATTCATTTCATGAATCTTTAAAGGCCATAGTTTTGTTGAAAGCTCCGACTTTCTTAAAACCGTGATTCCTTTGGGCTTACGCATGTCACTCGCCATTTTCGCAAGAAAACGATTGGGAGCAACACCAATCGAACAATTTAAATGACACTTTTCATAAACACCGTTTTGAATTTCAAACACAAGATCCAAAGGCCTTTTATAACGCTTAATAATATCCGTTACATCCATGTAACACTCATCTATACTCGCCGGTTCAATTTGATGGGTAAATGTCTTTAAATACGCAAAAAACTGAGCTGACATGGAACGATAATAGCCATAATCACCTTGGATCAATACTAAATCTGGACATAGACGCAAAGCCTCATAAACAGGCATCGCACTATGTACACCATATTTTCTTGCTTCATAGTTTGCAGTTGAAATCACGCCTCGTTTTGAAGTGGAGCCTACCGCAACCGGAAACTCTTTTAAATCCGGATTCTTTATTTCTTCACAACTCGCAAAAAAAGCATTTAAATCAATATGTAATATGACTCTAGCCATGAATCTTCACCCATAGATCTTGCATCGATTCTTTCGCTTTTTGACTCGCTTCCCCACTTGTCATTACAGCTAATTCTTGAATCGTTTTGTCTTGATCAAGTTCTTGTACACTTGTGATGGTTTCACTTGCGGATGTCTTTTTATTGACCAAATAATGCGTATTGGCATAGACGGCAACACTTGCCAAGTGGGTAATACATAAAACTTGGTAATTTTTGGATAAAGCCTTCATCTTAGCACCCATAGCTAAGGCAACTTTACCACTCACACCCGTGTCAATTTCATCAAAGATGATCGTTTCAATGCCATTCGAAGCTTGGAACACCACTTTTAATGCCAACATCAATCTTGAAAGTTCTCCTCCAGATGCAGAAGCACTTAAACTTGAAAAATCCTGTCCTGGATTCATAGAAACTAGAAATTCAATGTCATCAATTCCATTGTTTGATGGTTTCTTTTCCATACAAGAAATCATAAAGCGAGCATTTTCTAACATCAAGTCTTTACAATGTTCCATCACTTTTGATTCGAGTTGAGAAAAGACTTCTTTCCTTTTTAATGACAATGCATTTGCCAACTTCATATACAACGTAAACGATTCTTCTTTTTCTTTCTCTAATTTATCAAACACATCCTGACGATGAATAATTCGATCAATCTTATCTGTGATACTCTTTTTAGACTCCATTAAACTCGTATATGAACCACCATATTTACGATATAATTTCTTGATCAAATATTGACGACTTTGCAGACTATCCAAATCTAAAGAATCATTAGAATGTGTATCACGCATATGCTTTAATTCTTCATCCACACTTTGTAAAGAATAATATAAATTTTTGAATGATTCTTCATAGTCATTTAAGATGGGTGATTTTGAAGCTTGTTTATATAAAGTATATAAAGAATCTAACGCTCCGTTTTCTTTATCAATTTCATATAGACAAGACGAAAGATCCTCTGAATTTTTATACCAGCTGGTTGCCTCATAAATCTGATCATTTAATGCATCCAATTCATTTTCTTGAACGTTCGCATTCTCAATTTCATCCAGCTGCGCTGTTAAAAATTCCAATTCGGCATCCGAAAATTCTTCGCTTTTTAAAGTTTCTAATTCATGTAAGACATTTGAGTACTTCACATACGCTTCATTTACAGAAGCTTTTAAACCCATAGTCTTCGCATAACTATCCAACAATTCCATTTGAACAGATGTATCCATTAAACGGTACGTATCCATTTGCGAATGTATATCGACCAATAGATTGACGATCTTACGTACAAAAGAGAGTGTCGTAATCTGTTGATTGATGCGTACGGTACTCTTATTATTATTTAAAACAGTACGTGAAATAATCACTTGATCATCAACCTCAAAGCCATTCTCTTCTAAGATCGCATTGACCTTTTCATTCGATGTTAAAACCATCGATAAGATTGCCTTATCTTTTCCATTACGAATCACATTTGATTTAATACGATCACCGCTCAAATAGCCAATCGCATCAATCAATAATGATTTACCAGCACCTGTCTCCCCGGTAATCACACTCATTCCATTTTTAAAGTCTATGATACAAGATTTGAATAACACATAATCTTTTACTGACAATTGTTCAATCACAAAACCACCTCATGTCTACTTAATATTTTAACTTAAATCCAAAGGAAAATAAACGATTATAATCCATGTGAACACGAAAACAAAAAAATAAGAATATCTTCACATTAAGATATTCTTAAATCTTTGGCATACACCATATATTCCTGATTGCCACTTCTACCTTCTAGAATACTTGGCATCGCTTCAACGCTTCCATAATATTGAAATAAAAAAGATTTTACATCTTCAACGATCTTTAAGGCAAGTTTAGAATTCTTTAAAACTCCATGCTTATTCAAAGCAGTAGGACCACACTCAAATTGCGGTTTTACAAGTATGGCAATATGGCGAATGGATAAAACACGTAATATATGTTCCAATATGGTCTTACAAGATATAAAACTAACATCCATACACATAAAATCAATAGCCTCATCAAACCATTCCGGTACAATTTCACGAGCATTGTGCCCTTCCATTTTGATGACACGACAATCTTGATCTAATTCTTTGGCAAGTTGAAGATGTCCTACATCTAAGGCATATACTTTTTTAGCTCCATACCGAAGGCAAACATCTGTAAATCCACCTGTACTCGCTCCAATATCTAATACAACCTGATTTTGAACATTCACATTATACTTATCTAAACAACCCTTTAGCTTAAAGGCACCACGAGATACAAATTCATCTTCTGTATGTGTTACGATAATATCATCTTCATCCCCAACTAAAAAACTAGCCTTTGTGACGACTCTTCCATTGACACTTATTTTACCATCTTTGATCATATCCTGTGCTTTTGCACGAGACGATATCTGATTGAGTAATGCTTTATCTAAACGAATCTTATCCATGTTTTTCTAATTCCTCAAATAAACATTCTGTGCTAATACCTTCTTGAATACGTAAAGATCGAACTGAACCATGACCTACATAATGATCATCAATACCTAATACATGAATCTTTTCATCCAATGTATTCATGTATTCTAAAATAGCACTCGATAAGCCACCCATCTTAATATCCGTTTCATAAACTGTAATAGGAAGATTTAATTTTAATAAATCTTTCATCATAACTTCATCGATTGGTTTAAAGAAACGTGCATTGACAACAAGTAAGCCAATCTGATTTTCTCTTGACTTATTGATCACATGATCCACATCTGGTCCATACGTGATCACAATTTGCGTTGGGGTTCCAACCACAAATTTTTCCCAAGTACCAATTGGAATCAATGAGTACGACTTGTTTTTTGCGTATCTTACATTTCCTCTAGGATAACGCACACAAAATGGCTTCTTAGAGGCAAAGGCTGTATAAATCATATTCTGTGCTTCTTTGGCATCTTTAGGCTGAGATAAGACAAGATTTGGTATACTTCTAAGCATCGCTATATCAAAGACACCTTGATGCGTTTCACCATCATCTCCTACTAAACCACAACGATCGATTCCAATCACAACAGGTACATTCATTCTAGCCATATCATGATTCACTTGATCATAAGCTCTTTGAAGGAAAGACGAATAAATACTCACAAAGGGTTTTAGTCCACCTAAAGCCATAGCACAAGCCATTGTCACGGCATGCTGCTCTGCAATTCCACAATCAAAGAATCGATCTGGATAGCGTTTTTGAAATTCTAATAATTTACTACCCTGCGCCATAGCGGGTGTGATTGCGACAATACTTTTATCTTTTTCCGCAAGATCCATAACCGTATTTGAGATCACCTGTGACCAGGAAATTTCATTTGGTGGAAGTAAACTCAAAGATTTTCCCGTTACGACATCAAACGGACTTACTCCATGCCACTTACCAACTTTGTCTTGTTCTGCAAATTTATAGCCTTTTCCTTTTTGCGTTAAGACATGTATGACAATTGGACCATCATGTTCTTTGGTAGCCTGCAAAACTTTGATCAGACTTGCGATATCATGACCATCGACAGGACCCATATAATCTAAGTTAAACTCCTTAAATAATGGGGCATCGATCACTTCATCTTTGATCTTATCACGGAAATGTGACAATGTATTTAATACGTTAGCTCCTAATTTATTGGATTTTAAGTTATTTTTTACATCATGTTTTAAATCGATATATAAGTGAGAAGCACGAATATCTGTAATTCGTTTTTCAACACCACTATAATTTTTTGAAATCGACATATTATTATCGTTAAAGATGATGACCATTTTCTTTTGTTTAGAACCAATATCATTTAAAGCCTCAAGTGCCATACCACCCGTTAATGAGCCATCTCCAATTACGGCAATAACTTGATAATCCTCGTGCATTAAATCACGTGCAATCGCATAGCCTAGTGCGGCAGATAAAGAAGTAGAAGAGTGTCCTGCTTCCCAACAATCATACTTACTTTCACTTCGCTTTTGATATCCGGAAAGCCCACCTTTTTTACGTAATGTCGCAAATTGAATGGACCTGCCTGTTAATATTTTATGTGTGTAACATTGATGTCCTACATCAAAAATCATTTTATCTTTTGGTGAATCAAAGACATAGTGCATCGCAACTGTGACTTCGACGATTCCAAGATTACTTGATAAATGCCCGCCTGTTTTCGAGATCGACTCGATTAAAAAGGTTCGAATATCACTGCACAATTGTGTAAGCTCATCGATTGACATATCTTTGATTTGACTAGGTGACTCAATGTCATACACTTGACTAATCTTTCTCATTTTATAACCCTCGTTAAAAAAACTAGTCCGCTAAAGACTAGTTTTAGCTATTATTAATATACCCCTTTTTTCAAAGAAATTCCATATATTAATATGTACGCTTTAATAAAGTATCCAATACTTTTGACAGTGAAGTCACATCACAGCTCACATATCCCAATTCTTTACGAATTGTTTCATCATAGCTTGCGACCATATCCCTAGCACCTTGAAGTCCTAATAAAGATACAGCTGTGACTTTATGATTATCTTCATCGCTTAATGATTTTCCAACAACTTCTTCACTACCCGTAACATCTAAAATATCATCCTGCATCTGGAATTCTAGACCTAAGACAAGACCTATCTTACGGAAGTGTTCCACATCATCGAATTTATTCGCTAAGATACATCCACAAACCAATGGTAATGTTAATAATTTGCTAGTCTTGTAGTGATCAATTTCCTGTAAAAGTGCAAGTGTTGGATTTAGATCATTTTCAGACTGTAAATCTAAAGTTTGTCCATAAATCATGCCATCAATCCCGGAATACCAAGAAAGAGCCTTTACTAAAGCCACTTTTTGTTCAGCACTACATTCACTATCCAATGCAACTTCAAATGCCTTCGTCAATAGTCCATCGCCTGCAAGAATGGCAGTTGCCTCATCATAAGCTTTATGACAACTTGGTTTACCACGACGCAAATCATCATTATCCATGGCTGGAAGATCATCATGAATCAATGAATATGTATGAATCATTTCAATGGCACAAGCACAAGGATAACCAACTCTAGCATCGATTCCATAGCCTTCTAGTACAGAAAACAGCAAGGTAGGACGTACACGCTTACCCCCATTCATCAATGAATAGGCCATTGCATCTTTTGTACGACTATCATCATTTTCATGTACTCGCATCAATAAATAATCTTCAAATTCTTTATTCACCATCATCTTGATTCACCTCCATCAACTGATCCATTTTTGTTTCAAATTTTTTTAATTGTTTTTCGCATTGCGCACTCAATTTCAAGCCTTCCTCAAATAATGACATGGCCTCTTCAAGCTCCAATTCATTATTATTTAACAAAGTCACGATTTCATCCAATCGTTTCATCGCCTCTTGAAATTTCATTTGTTTAGCGGCCATTTTATTCCTCCTTAGTGGATACAACACATGAAGTGATCACACCATCATTTACTCTTGTCACCATTATATCATCACTTGCGACATCTTTGACATTCTTAATAACTTTATCTTCAATCTTTGAGATACTATAACCACGAGAAAGTACCTTTAAAGGTGAATAGGCATCCAATAAAGCACAATTTTTTTGTAAAGAATGTCTAGAATTTTGTAGTAAAACTTGCATATTCGATCTTAATTTTTCAGGCACCATAGAAAGTTTATTTTCTTGTACCTTTACTACATTCATCATACGCAAATGCATCTGTTGCGTATAATTCTTGATGACATTTTTCTTTTGCAGCTCTATCTCTAGTATATGTTCAAATTGTGTATTGTAGCCATCTAGTTTTAATTGTTTTTCTATAATAAAAGATTTTGGGTCCTTCAAATACGGATGATTCTTATACGAATCCAGTTTTAACTTGTTGTGATTTAAAATCATAGACATGTTTTGCCTCAACAATTCTGTATCCTTTAAAATTTGAGTCATCACTTCATATTGATCCAAAGTCACCCATTGTGCAGCTGCTGTAGGGGTAACACTTCGATGATCACAGACAAGATCACATAATGTTGTATCCACTTCATGACCTACACCACTGACAATATATGTATTTAAACTGTAAATCGTCTTTACAAGCTGGACATCATTAAAACAGAACAAATCTTCAAAGCTTCCTCCACCACGAACAATCAATAAGGCATCATGATTATGTGTATCAGCCTCTTTCAAGGATTGAATCAAACTTTTAGGTGCAAAACTACCTTGCACTAAACTAGGATATAAAGTGACCTTCATCATCGGCCAACGTCTTTGAATGGTTGATAATACGTCTTGTAAGGCAGCAGCCTGTGCCCCAGTTACAACACCAATATTTTCAATATAGTCAGGTTTAGTCTTTTTATGACTTTCATCAAAATATCCAGCCCTTAAAAGATCTTGTTTTCTTTTTTCAAATTCAAGATATAAATCACCTAAACCATCTTGTTTCATTTGACGAATCACAAGCTGAAGACTGCCCCTTTGCTCATACACATTAATGCTTCCTGAAACTAAAACGCGCATACCTTCTTCTACATTGAAGTTTAAACGTGATACATAACTTGAAAACATAACACAACTCATTTCTCCACTTTTATCTTTCAAAGAAAAATAATAATGTCCCGATCTGTGTTTTGTCAGGTTGCTGATTTCACCCTGAATCCAGATACCATCCAGATCCATGGTTTGTGTTAAAACATTTTTAATGCGAGCAATAACACTAGAAATACTTACAACCATTTCATTTCTCATAGCTGGTCAAGAACTCCATTTAATAATTTATAAGAATTATCATCGCAATACTTTTTAGCCAAAGTAATCGCTTCGTTGATTACAACAGCTTTCGGTGTATCGTTTGCCAAGATTTCCTGGAAAGAAATTAAAAGAATGGCTTGTTCTAACATACTTAAACGATCAAAATCCCAGTCATCACGTAATAATTCATTGATTTTTTGTTCAAAAGCTTCTTTGTTTTCAACAGTTCCAATTGTTAAACTATATAAATATCCATCAATGTCATTTGAACCTTTCATTACATCAAATACACATTTACGAATATCCTTTCCTAATAATAAGTGTTGATACACACTTTGCATCGCAACTAGACGTTGTTCATGTCTATTCATCTACATTTCTCCTTCTTTATATGGTACGCGCGCACTTGGAACTACATCACTTGCAGGCCCGGCATGCACATCTTGATCATCAAAAAATATATTGGCGCCAAAACAAGCTAATACATCCGCTTTTTTAGCTCCTTGCATAAAGAATACTTCATCTACGACAATATTCCATGCTCTTAAAGTTTTTATTACACGAACACCCGTATCTTTGTTTCGTGCTGTCACAATCGCTGTTCTTAATACATTTAAATCTTTAGTTTCATTTTGAAGCCAAGATAAACTCTTTAGTAAAGAAGCCATTGGACCTTTTTGTAAGGCAACATCCTGGTTTAGAATCTCATTTTCATTGAATGCTTCTAAACCATGTTCCTGATAGATCTTTTCCGATTCAGCCGAAAATAATACGGCATCCGCATCGAAGGCGATACGAATCTGATTATCAGGAAAACTATATTTAGTATCTCTGGCATAAATCATACCGGCCGCAAAGCCTGCATGAATCGCATTAGATACGTCATTTTCATTACACGATAAGAATAAATCGACACCAAACGCCGATAAATAACGACTGATGTCTTCTCCACCACTCAAAACCATTCGACCAATGTCCATATCATAATACTCAAGTGAGTGAATGATACGCAAAGACGTATCCGCACTGTTTCTTGACATCACAATAACTTCAACAAGTTTTCGATTCGCGAGTTTATTGATGTTTAATAAGTTTTTAACTAACACAAAACCACTACCCGGACTTAACACATCATTTTCGTGAACAATTTGATAGTCACGATATGCGTCTAATCCTTCTTTTTCAAAAACCTCATTTTCTTTTTCTAAGTTAAATAAAGCTCTTGAACTAATACCTACCACAAGATAATTTTCAAAAGATACACTCATAAAATTGAAAAAAGGAAACCTTTGAAAGATTTCCTTAAAAAATAAATCCAGTCACCTGAATTTCAATCGCTTCAGGTTTAAAGTCTGTCATATAAGAAATACTTTCAAAGATCTTGTTTTGTAGATTTAAACAAACATCACTTACATTTGATTTGTGGTTCACTTTTACAGGAATTGATAAAGTCAATTTATTGCCCTCTACACGAGTGACAATTCCTGTCTTAAATGGTTTTGTTCCTTCGGCAATCTGAACATTTTCATCTTCTTCGATCACGTTCTTTGCGATTGTAGAAAAAACTGATTTATTTAAAGAAATAACACCATATTCATTGCCTGGTTCTAGCTCGATATATTCTTTCGCCATATTTTCACCTTCACTTCTCTTTTAGTATACCAAAAAAGTTATTTAAACTCAAAAACTTTCGCATCCCAAAGTGATGCGGTTTTCGCAACATATTGCTTTTCATACAAAATTACATTTTTACAAGTAACAATATCACTCTGCAACTGTTTCTTTAAGGCTTCAAAACCATCAAAACGAATCTCATTCCGCGTCTTTTTCAAGAAGAAAAAGCGTACTTGTCGTTCATAAATATCTTGATCAAAATCAAAGATATGTGCCTCAATTGAAACTTTTGTATTTTCAAAAGTAGGATTATTTCCCACATTGATCATAGCCCCATAAAATGTATCATCCACATATACAAAGCCTGCATAAACACCACTGGAAGGCATTAAATAATCGGGATTTGCCCCAAGATTTGCGGTTGGAAACTTCAAGAGTGTGCTGCCACGTTTAAAGCCATGCTCAATCACACCTTCGATTGAATACATATAGCCTAATAATTCATTGGCTAAATCCATCTTGCCACTTTGAATTAGTGGCTCAATGCGACTGGATGAGATTTTTTCGTTTTTCGAATTTACACTGGCAATCACTGAAACATCAAAATAGTTTTGTGAAGAAATTGTATCAACATTCCCTGTATTTTTTGAAGCATATTTAAAATCAAATCCACAAGTAATATGTGCTACATTCATCTTTTTTAACAGTATATGAAAGGCATCTACGTCTAAGGCTGCAAAATCCTTAGAGAAAGTAATGACATACATCACTTCAATACCCATCACGCTTGCCAAGTGAATACGATCTTCTAACGTTGTGATATGACGACATACACAATCTGGAAAAAAGATTTTCCAAGGATCTGGATCAAATGTGATCAAACCACTTTGAATGTTTAACTCTTTGGCTTTGGCAATACAATTCTCAAGCAATGCCTGATGCCCTGTATGTAGGCCATCAAAGAAGCCTATACAACAAGAACTCTTTGGCAAATTTTCTTGTACATGTAAATAATCAATACGAATGACTTCCATTACCATAGACCTCTTTTACTCTTAAAAATTCCTTCACGCTCTTTTTCATAGATTGCGATAGGCTCACCTGCATCTACAATACATACTTCTTGATTTTGATTATCTAAACGAATGCGTTTTCCTTGGTACACATCTTGAATCGGTTGATAGTCAATCTTATCTAAATGATCCAATACATAGATTGAAGGATATAAGACAGGTTCTTGTGTTTCAAGATCTTCTAGTGTTTGAGCCTGATCAATTGTAAAGCGACCAACTTTAGTTCGTCTTAAACTTTTCATACAACCTAGATTATTTGTGTTTAAAGCCAAATCACGACAAATACTACGAACATACGTTCCACTCGAACATGCCACTTTAAAACTGTAGTCACCAAGATCTTCCATCGAATAAATTTCAATATCGCTATAGACTTTAGGAACTTCAAGTCCCTCTCTTTGATAGTCCATTAATTTTTTCCCATTCACTTTTTTATTGGAAGTCTTTGGCACCAATTGATGGTTCTTACCAACAAATTTTTGAAGTTCCTCTGAAAAACAAAAATCCAAATTCATTTCTTTTTCAACTTCCACTTCACCCCAAATATCATCGGTTGATGTACTTTTACCAAATTCGATCTGCCCAACATATTCTTTATCTGTATCACTTAAAAACTGTAATAATTTACACGACTTTCCACAAAGAACAACTAAAACTCCGGTTGCGTTGGGATCTAGTGTACCTGTATGTCCAAATTTTTTTTGTTTATATTTTTTTCGAAGCCAATTCACAACATCATGGCTTGTCATACCATACGGTTTATCAATAATTAAAATTCCATCCATAATTTCACCTTTTATATTTTACTTGTTTTTAAGGGTACTTGCAACTATGCACATCTGGCACTAAAAAGTCAAGACTTGTATTCTAATATGAAGTTCGTTATTATAGAGGTGCCTAAGGACATTAATTTTTCCTACACTCGAGATAAGGGAAATCGGATGTTGAATTGTTGTGTTGAAGACCCGCTACGCGTGGGGATCCTAATGCTATTCACAGATTACCCACCTGTACTTAACAGGGAAAGATCTCATGTTCTTGGGCTTTTTAAATAGGTAAAAAATATGAACGCAAAAGAAGAATTTATTCAAATATATAAAGAAAATATCCAACGTGAAGGTGCCGATACCTTTCTAGAATTCTTAGAAGGAGTTCACTCTGATTTTTTTACGGCCCCTGCAAGCACACGTTTTCATGGCAACATGGAAGGTGGTCTTTGTGAACACAGTGTACATGTGTATCATTGTTTAAAGGACTATTTATCAAGACAAAGAGTTCAAGATACGTACAATATGCGCTACAGCGATGAAACCATTGCTCTTGTAGCCCTACTTCATGATGTATGTAAGATCAATGTCTATAAAAAAGGTACAAGAAACAAGAAAATCGATGGTGAGTGGCATCAAGTGGATGTTTTTGAATTTGAAGACAATATTCCATTTGGTCATGGTGAAAAAAGTGTCTATATGATTCAGCCATTCATGCGTATAACTCGTGAAGAAGCGTTTGCGATTCGTTATCATATGGGATTTTCTGGAAGCGACCCAGTCAATAATGTGGGTAAAGCTTTTGAATTATTCCCGCTTGCCTTTGCGCTAAGTACTGCCGATATGGAGGCTACATATTTTTTAGATAAGCAAGTCTAGATGACTTGTTTTTTTAAATCAAAAAGACAGGAAAAGATTCCTGTCTTACTTTGTTTCAATACCCAATTCTTTTAATTGTGCTGGATCTACAGGACTTGGTGCCTGTGCCATTAAATCCGATGCACTTGCTGTTTTAGGGAATGCGACTACATCACGAATGTTGTCTGTACCAGCTAAAATCATAGTTAAACGTTCTAGACCAATACCTACACCTCCATGAGGTGGAGTTCCATATTGGAATGCATCCATAAACCAGCTGAATTTTTCATGTGCTTCTTCTAAAGTCATACCGATAGCTTCAAATACTTTTTCTTGAAGCTTTTGATCATGAATACGAATGGATCCTGATAATAATTCATAGCCGTTTAACACTAAGTCATAAGCTCTAGAATAACAATGTGCTGGATCACTCAACAATTTATCGACATCTTCTAAGTTAGGTGATGTGAATGGGTGGTGAGCCGCTACATAACGGTTTTCATTTTCATCATATTCAAACATTGGGAAATCTGTAACCCATAAAAATTCATAGGCATCTTTGTTGATCAAATCTAAATCATGACCTAATTTTACACGCAATGCACCAAGTGAGGATTGAGCCACTTTCTTCTTATCCGCTACGAAGAATACAATATCATTTTCTTCGATATTCAACATTGTACGCAATGCTTCTTTTTCGGCATCGGATAAAACTTTTGTGACACTTCCCGCAAAGCCTTCCGCTGTTAATTTTAAGTTGGCAAGTGCTTTTGCACCATATACTTTTACATAATCTTGTAGTTTATCCAATTGTTTTCTTGAGAACTTGTCCGCTCCATTTTTAACATTCATAGCCTGGATGATGCCACCTTCATTTAAGCAATTTTCGAATACTTTAAATTCAGTGTTTGCGAATACTTCACTGACATTATATAAAGGCATGTCAAAACGTAAATCTGGTTTATCTGAACCATATCTTTCCATACAAGTATCATATGGAATACGTTTAAATTCTGGTAGTTCAATACCTTTGATATCTTTGAAGATTTCTTTCATCAAACCTTCTGTCATTGACCAAATGTCTTCTTCGTCCACAAAACTCATTTCAATATCGATCTGTGAGAATTCAGGTTGACGGTCTGCTCTTAAATCTTCATCTCTAAAACAACGAGCAATTTGGAAGTAGCGATCCATTCCCCCGACCATCAATAACTGTTTGTATAGCTGTGGCGATTGTGGAAGTGCATAGAATTCCCCTTTACTAATACGACTAGGCACTAAATAGTCACGTGCACCTTCTGGAGTCGAACGACATAAAATAGGTGTTTCCACTTCTGTAAAGCCATATTTAGCTAAGTAGTTACGAACTAATAAAGTTATACGGTTTCTTAAGATTAGATTCTTTTGAAGAACTGGTCTTCTTAAATCTAAATAACGATATTTTAAACGAGTATCCTCTAAAGCATCTGTTTCATCCGCAATGATAATTGGTGTGGTGATAGCTGTATTAACAATTTTTACTTCACGAACTACAACTTCAATTTCCCCCGTTTCAAGCTTAGGGTTTTTGTCTTTTCTTTCAACAACCGTTCCTTTTACTTGTAGTACATATTCATTACGTACATCACTGATTTGTGTTGCTATATCTTCATTGAATACAAGTTGTGTAATACCATAACGATCTCTTAAATCGATAAAGACCAAAGCTCCAAAATTACGGCGTTTCGCAACCCAGCCACATAAAGTGACTTCTAAATTTACATCTTGAAGACGCAATTCTCCATTGTTATGAGTTCTATACATTTCTATTCTCCTTCATGTTCGTGATGATGATTTTCTTCTACTAATAAAGAATCAACATATGGAATCAATTCTTCAACACTAATAGTTTCTTGTTCTTTATGTGCAATATTTTTAACTGTGACTTTCTTTTCTTCTAATTCCGATTTACCAATCAAAATCGCAAGTTTAGCCTTGGCGCGATCCACAGCCTTAAATTGTGCCTTAAAGCTTCTTTCCATCATATCCATATCGCAACGATATCCATATGCTCTAAGCTCAGTCAACACTTCAAAAGCATAGGTTCTAGCTTCTTTATCAAGGCACATTACGTAAGCATCTAATGCCGGTTTTTGTTCCAATTCAATACCTTCAGCTTCTAAGGCAATCAATAGACGTTCCATACCTAGAGCCCATCCAATACCACTCATGCCTTCGGGTCCACCAAAATATGAAATCAATCCATCATAACGTCCACCTGCTAAAACTGTGGATTGTGCACCCATTTCTGAATTCATAGATACAATCTCAAATACTGTATGAGTATAGTAATCCAATCCACGAACCAACTTGTCATCTACTTCATATGGAATTTCTAATTTATCTAATAATTCGCATACTGTATTGAAGTATTCTTGACTGGTTTCATTTAAATAGTCTGACATCTTAGGTGCATTCTTCATGCATTCATGATCATGATCTACTTTACAGTCTAAAATACGTAATGGATTTTGTTCATAACGACGTTTACAATCTCCACACAACTCATCTACATAAGGAGCAAAATATTCTTTTAATGCACTACGATAGTTTGCACGAGACTCATCATCACCTAATGTATTTAGACATACTTTAATATCATTTAATCCTAGTGATTTAAGAATTGAGAATGCAAGTACGATTGTTTCTACATCGACATAAGGACTTTTAACACCTAAAGCCTCTACACCAAACTGGTTAAAAATACGCATTCTCCCTTTTTGAGGACGTTCATGTCTTGACATAGGTCCCATATAATAGAATTTTGCGGGTAGATCAGGATTTGCGAACATTTTATTTTCAACAAAACTACGAACAACACCTGCAGTTCCTTCTGGACGAAGTGTTAATGATGTTTTTGAGTTTTCAAGTTTAAAAGTATACATTTCTTTGTTTACCATGTCACTTGAATCATTTTCTCTTTTGAAGACTTCTGTATGTTCAAAAATAGGTGTACGAATTTCATCATAATTGTACATGTAACAGAAACTTCTTAATGTTTGTTCAAGAGCTTGCCATTTATAGGATTCATTTCCAAATACATCCTGACAACCTCTAGGAATTTGATATGCCATGCGTTTTCCTCCTTTAAATAAACAAAAAAACGCCCTGATATAAGGACGTTTTAAACGCGGTACCACCTTATTTTATACGTAAAGTATACACCTCAAGTCTTAACGCGACGAACGGTTGGTTTTTGTCCAACTCCTCCAAAGTGTCCCAATAAGTATTCTACGAAAATTTTCACCAACCATTTTCTCTCTACAGTATATCCTTATTTTCTTCTTTTTCTTAGGATTAATTATTCAGCTTCATCTAGGTTTGAAACATTGTGATATACATTTTGTACATCATCAACTTCATCTAGTAAAGTAACTAAACGTTTAAATAAAGTTAAATCTTCACCGTGAAGTTCAACTTCTTCATTTGGAATCATCTTATCTTCTAAGACTTCAAATTTAACATCAGGAATCAATTTTTCAACAACAACTTTTGCGTCATCCAATTGTGTTGGATCCACCGTAATTGTCATATATCCTTCTTCGATTTCAATGTCATTTAATTCGATTTCTGCTTCTAATAAAGCATCCATCATAGCTTCTTCATTATCATATTGAATAACGATTACACCTAAGTGTTCATATCCAAATGATACAGATCCACCAACACCTAATTTAGAGTGCGATTTATTAAAACAAGCTCTTAAGTTTGCGATTGTACGGTTTGCATTATCTGTCAAACAATCAATGATGATTGTAGATCCAGCACCCTGTCCAAATCCTTCATAACGAGCACTTGAATAACTTTCATCTGCACTACTTTTCGCTTTTTCGATAGCACGCTTGATTACGTCTGCAGGCACGTTGTTTGCCTTTGCACGATCAATCGCCTTCTTTAAAGTTTGGTTCATATCTGGATTAGGGTCACCGTTCTTTGCAGCAACTAAAATCTCTTTAGAATATCTTGAATAAATTTTTGCCTTCGCATTGGCTGTCTTCTGCATTGCTGCAGCACGAACCTCAAAATGTCTTCCCATAGATTTATCACCTTTCAATTTATTTTTTACAGTTAATTATTATAACAGTCAAAGTCAAATTATTCAACCTTGGCATAACGTTCAATAATTTTTTGAACCAATGGATTTCGAACTACATCACTATTTTCCAAATGAATAATTGAAATACCATCAATATGATCCAAGATTGTACAAGCCTGCATCAAACCTGAATCCTTTTTCTTGATCAAATCAATCTGTGTAACATCTCCCGTTACAACCATTTTACAATTTTTACCCATACGCGTTAAAAACATCTTCATCTGCGCACACGTCGCATTCTGTGCTTCATCCAAAATCACAACGGCATCATTTAAAGTACGTCCACGCATAAACGCTAAAGGTGCAATTTCAATGACTTGTTTCTCCACATATTTTTCAACTGTTTCTAAGCCAAGCATCTCATTTAATGCATCATATAAAGGCCTTAAATAAGGATCTACTTTTTCCTTCATATCGCCAGGTAAAAAACCAAGAGATTCCCCTGCCTCAACAGCTGGACGCGTAAGAATGATTTTTTCGACCCGTTCACTCTTTAACATACTCACCGCATAAGCTACCGCAAGATATGTTTTACCGGTACCAGCAACACCTGTCGCAAAAACAATTTCATTATGACGCATCGCATCACATAAAATAGCTTGTCCAATTGTTTTTGGATAAATCATTTTACCGGTTTTTGTCTTGCATACAGCATGTAGCTGATGAGCCTTAAAATCTTTTAAACGATTTTTAAAAGCCAAAGAACAAATATAGCTTACATCTTGTGAATTTAAACGATGTTGCGTATCAATAATTGAAAAACAAGCCGCAATGACTTCTTCTACTAAATGTGTATCTAAAGTCTCGTTTACTTCCACTTTGATTTTCTGGTCACGAATCATACATACAGATTTAAAGCATTTACTCAACATATCCAAGTTGGAATCTTGAAATCCTGCAAAAATCTGAATCTCTTCAAATGTTCTGTCGGAACAATCAAATTCAAAAAAAGCCACAAATCTCCTCCTCAAGAAAAAAATCTGCATTAAAAATGCAGATTATTTACCTCTACGTGCTTTACGTGCAGCTTCAGATTTTAACTTTCTGCGTACACCTGGTTTTACGTAAAATTCTCTTTTGCGCGCCTCAGCAAGGGTGCCATTACGAGAAACCTGACGTTTAAATCTTCTTAAAGCGTCATCAAGTCCTTCGTTTTCTTTAAGAACTACTTTTGGCATATTCACAAACCTCCCTTCCCAAGATTAGCAAAAACATTATATCAAAGATTTCATATAATGCAAGCACAATTTGATTTTTTAAGCTAAACTTGCCTTAATACACTCTTTAGCCGCTACATTGTCGCCAACCCAAGGGGCTCTTCCATTTTCACGATAGATAAAGCTTTCATCACCCTTACCAAGAAGCAATACCGTATCTCCTTCTTGGGCTGAGCTGATTGCCTGATGAATGGCTTCATAGCGATCTTGTACAAACACATGTGGTGTATCTTGAATGCCTGACTTGATTTGTTCGGCAATTTCTTTAGGATCTTCATCACGAGGATCGTCTTCTGTCACTATGATATAGTCACAATATTTATCGGCAAGTTCACCAAAGACTTTACGCTTGTGTACATCACGCTTACCAGCTGATCCAAATACCGCAATCAAACGATGACCTGGCATTGTGACACTGCGTCCAAACTGCATCATTTTTTCCATACCATCGGGTGTATGTGCAAAATCAACGATTACGTTGTATGGCTGACCACAATCAATACGTTCCATACGACCTTCAACTTGGGCAATATGTGCACATTTTTCAATAATTCTTTCTAAATCATAGCCTGTTTCATTGAGCGCTGCAATGGCAGCTAATAAGTTATAAACATTAAAGTTACCCACTAAATTTGTCTTAACCGGATACATATGACCTGAATATACCAAGTCAAATTGCGTACCTTGTGAACTCATCTTAATATTAATAGCACGATAATCTGCTTCACTATTTATCGCATAAGAAATAACACGTGCTTTTGAACAATCCTTTAAAGCTCCATATTTTTCATCATCCTTGTTAATTACGGATACGCCATCTTCTTTGACTAAGTTTTTAAACAACAAAGACTTCGCTTCAAAATAATTTTCCATTGTGCCATGGAAATCCAAATGATCATATGTAAGGTTTGTGAAAATCGCACAATCAAAAGAAATACCATCGACACGATGTTGAGCCAAACCATGACTCGATACTTCTAAAGCACAAGCCTTCATTCCACAGCGAACCATATCTGCCAATTTAGACTGCAAGAACAATGCGTCTGGCGTAGTCAAATTTGGTTGCAACTCAATATCACCATATTTAATCGCAATCGTACCAATATAGCCACATGGCGTTTTGTCGTTGATAATATCACGAATGATATTTGTGATTGTTGATTTTCCATTTGTGCCCGTTACACCATACATCTTCATTTTATCACTTGGACGAGCATAGAAAATACGAGCCACTTTATTCATGGCATCATTGACATCTTCTACACGAATATATACAGCACCAGGTGCCATATTCAATAATTCTTTTGAATGTACAATACAAACAGCTCCATTTTTTATTGCAGAATCAATAAAATCGTGGCCATCATTTGTAAGTCCTGGTAAACAGAAGTAAATATTTCCCGGACGAACGGTTCTTGAATCAAAACTTAAACCCGTAATATTGACTGTCGGTGCATTTTTAAATAGTTTGCTTAATCGCATACATCATCCTTCTTTCCATAGTACGTACCATCTTCAATACGATCCCATTCGATAGTGATTCTACCACTTAATGGTGTATCACTCAATATCTTACAAGAATGATATTGGCTTGTATAACCAGTATAATAGCCATCTTGTTTTCTTTCAATCAAGACTTGTACAGGATTAAAACGCTTCATGTCACGTTCTCTGCAAGCATTCGAAAGTTCAAGTAAACGAGCCACTCTAGCTTTTGTGACATTTCCATTGATTTCACCCTTTAAAGTACTAGCCTTAGTACCATTACGCTTACTATAAGGGAAAACATGGAAGAAGCTTAATTCTAGATCCGCTAGATTTTCATATGTCGTTTCAAATTCTTCATCACTTTCCTGGACAAAGCCTGCAATTACATCCGTTGAAATTGAAATATTCGGAATACAAGAACGAATATAGTTGATTTTTTCTTTGAATTGCTCAATTGTATATGGACGATTCATACGTTTTAACGTTTCATTACATGCCGATTGTACCGGAATATGCAAATGATGACACATACGAGGATTCTCTTTCATTAAGGCAATCAATGCATCGCTGACTTCCGTAATTTCTATACTTGAAATACGATAATACACAGAATCTGGAGTATTTTCTAATAAGGCTTTCATTAATTTAGCTAAATCGTATTCTCCATCATCATAACGCCCCGTATGAATACCAGTTAACACAATTTCTGTATGTCCTTTATCACATAAATCTTTAGCAATTTGAATCACCTGTTCATGATTTAAACTACGCTCTCTACCACGCGCAAAAGGAATCGCACAATAGGAACAGAATTGATTACATCCATCTTGTACTTTTAAGAAAGCTCTATGCATCGATTCAAAACAATGTACGGGCATAGCTTCAAAATCTTTAAATTGCGTAACCTCATTGACAACGTCAATTTTTTCATGATCCTGCAATGCTTTTTGGATTAAATTCACCAATTCATTTTTTTGTTTAGCACCAATCACAAGATCAGCATCCAAAGCCTTTCTTTCATCTTCACTTGCGAACTGCACAAAACATCCCACAACAACACATAATGCATCTGGATTCATTCGTTTGACATAATGAATCTTTTGACGTGATTTGCTGGCGGCTGTGTTTGTGACAGTACACGTATTGATGATACAAATATCACACGCTTGATCCGGTGATACTTGTTCATATCCTAATTCTTCTAATTGAGCTGCATAGTATTGTGACTCATACGTATTTACTTTACAGCCTAGTGTAATAATTGAAAATTTCATTTTCCCCTTATCCTTCCACATGATTTTGGTATTCAATAGCTGTCAACACATAACAAGCAGCCGTTTCTGCACGTAAGATGTTTTTACCTAGAGAACAATTGTCAAAACCAAATTCATTTAATACTTGAATTTCACTCTCTTCAAATCCACCCTCAGGCCCAATACATACAGTAATGGATTGTGGATTGTCTTTTAAATAATGGGCCATATGTTTTGAAGGATCATTTTCCTTTTCATAGGCCACTAAATTACATTCACTCTTATAATTTGATAGATCCTTTAACGCAATCACAGGCTCTAATTCCACTAACGTATTTCGATTGCACTGTTTTGTAGCTGCAAGTAAGATTTCATTCCAACGAATGAGTTTCTTTTCAGCTTTTTTTTCATCCAGTTTTACCACTGTATTCTTCGATACAAAAGGAACGATTTTATGAACTCCAAGTTCACAAGCTTTTTGAAGCATCCATTCGAACTTATCTTGTTTGATCAAAGCACAACATAAGGTGATCGATTGATTTTCTTCAAAGACATCCACCATGGAATCAATCACTAAATTAGGCTTATTTTCAACATGTCCAAAGAATACCCCTGAATTTTTAGTAACAATACGAATCTTTTCTTTTGATGTCGTACGAAGTACATCAAAGATGTGGTGCGCTTGTTTAACATCTAAACAAATTACATCCTGTACCGAAACATTTTGATCTAAATAAACTTGTTTCATTATTTTTGTTCGCCTTCCATACTTAAGCGATTCAATTGTTTGATTTCATATGGTTTTAGACGACGATATTCTCCGGCTCTTAAATCCTTTACGTCTAAGAACGCAAACTTCACTCTGTGCAAACGACGCACTTCATGGCCTAATGCCAACATCATATTTTTAACCTGATGATTTTTTCCTTCTGAAATCGTTAATTCGAATTGGGTACGATTACGAGTTAAATCTTTTTGAAGCACAAATACTTTTGCTGGTTGATACTTTTCTGTCTTAGTTTTTAATCCTCTTCGTAATTGTTTGATGTCATCATCACTTAAGATACCTTGAAGATTAACAACATATGTCTTTTCTAAGTGATATCGAGGATGAATCATATGGTTACAGAATTGGCCATCATTTGTAAGTAATAAAACACCACTCGTATCATAATCCAAACGTCCTACAGAGAAGATTCTTTGGTTTTGTGGCATGTAATCCAATACGGTTTTTCTGCCCTTGTCATCACTACTTGTGCATAGGCAACCTTTTGGTTTATTCATGATATAGTATACTTTTTCTTCTTTCGAAATCATATTTCCATTGACTTCTATACTATCCTGATTGGATACTTTTGTACCTAAAACGTCACATACTTTTCCATTGACTTTAACTTTACCATCTAAAATCAATTCTTCGGCTTTTCTTCTTGAACAAATACCTGCTTGGGCAATTACTTTTTGTAGTCTTTCCATTATCTATTCTCCTTCAAATAATTCTTCACTATTGTTTCTAGTTTGAGGTAGTTCCGGCAATTCTTTTAGATCTTCCAATTGAAAAGCATCCAAGAATTCATCGGTTACACGATATAATAAGGGCTTACCAATCGCATCTAAACGATCTTTCGCTTCAATCAAGCCACGAGCCACTAATTTCTTTAACATCATTTCACAATTTACACCACGAATCTCTTCAATTTCAACACGCGTAATCGGTTGTTTATAAGCTATAATAGCTAAAGTTTCCATGGCAGCCTGCGAAAGAGTGGGTTGTTTATATTCTTCAAATAATTGTTTGCCATAAGGATATACAAATTCTTTTGTGACAAACTTAAAACGATTCGCATATTCTACAAGTTCAATACCTTTTGAAGAACTCGAATATTCTTTTTTTAACGCATCCAACAAAACACGTATATCATCCATTTCTAAATTTTGTAGACCATGCATCATCTGATCCATAGTCAAGCCTTCTTCTCCACTTAAGAATAAAAGACCTTCTAATATTGCTTTCGCATTATCCATTCTATAAATCCTCTCTTGCGACCCAAATCATCTGCGTCTCATCAATGGAATACGTCATCCATTTTTCATGTATTAAATCTAATATCGATAAAAAAGTCACAATCACCATATGTAAGCTTGTACAATCTGCACATAGATCTTGAAATGAAATAGACCCCTCAAGATGTTTCATTCTCTCTTTGATTTGTACAGCTCTTTCTTCGATTGATAATTCTTTGATTGTGATCTTTGTTTCATACGGTTGTAAAAGCTCCATACGCACAATACAATGGCGCATTGCCTTCATTAAATCATAAGGTGATTGTGTTTCTAAAGTATCACTTTCAACAGGTACTTTCCATTCTTCCACTAAACTAGAAACGGGACGCGAAAAATGCAGTTGTCTTTGTTCGTAATCTTCCTTTAAGGCAAGACTTACTTCTTTATATCTTTGATATTCCAATAATCTTGCGACCAGTTGATCACGCTGATCTTCTTCATATTCTTCTTCTACCTCAACCGTTTCTCTTGGCAGAAGTTTCTTTGACTTATATGCGATTAGACTTGCCAACTCTGACAAATATTCGCTAGCTACTTCTAGATGCATATTTTGCATGGCATGAATATAATCAATATATTGTGTTGCCAAAACATTCATATCTAAGTCAAACAGATCCAATTTATTTTCTTTGATCAAATGCAGCATCAGATCCAAAGGACCTTCGAACTGATCTAACGTTATTAAAAAATCCATACTATCACCCATATTAGCCATTATAACAAATTTTAAAAAGCTTTTCATCTCTAACGAGTAATGTTAGAATAATTGGGCAGGAGGTATTTCATGCGTAGAGCCATTCTCTTTTTAGTTTTTGCGTTGTTTTTAGCGATGGTCATTCAGCCAAATTTAAATAAACAAATTAAAGAAAAATCAAAAATCGATGTTCCTGAACAAACCAATTCGACAATTATTACCAATGATACAGTTGACAATTCGCGCTGCAAATCGAAAGCTGTCATCTGTATTGATGCAAGTCATGGAGGTAGTGATGCAGGATATACAAGTGATGGACAGACGAGTGAAAAAGATCTAAACCTGATTATTGCCAAGAAGATTGGAGACAGCCTAGCTTCGGTAGGATATAACGTCGTGTATACAAGAAGTGATGACTCTTCTCTTTCAACAGAAGATCGTATTACTTCAATCAATTCGCAAAAGGCAAAGTATTTGATTTCCATTCAAATGAATTCAAGTTCGGATTCTCTATCCAAAGGCTACTCCATTTTTACGCAGCCTAACGATAATATGATTCAGCTTGCCAAAAAACTTGCCCAAACCATGAATTCCATCAACCTATCGCAATTTGAAGGTATTGATTCGGATCATTATGAAAACTTCCCTATCTTATATGATAGTCAAATTCCTTCGATTCTATTAGAACTTGGATATTTAAGCAATAGTGAAGACTACACAAAATTAACGGATGAAACTTTCCAACAAAAGATTGCGAATGCGATCACAGAAAGCTTTTTAGATCAAATCAACTAACACTCTTCGGAGTGTTTTTTTGTGCTATAATTAAAAGAAAAAGAGGTAATTTATGGAAGAAAAATTAATATATAAAGGAATTATTTTTGATTTGGTCCAAAAAGATGTTGAAATCAAGAATAAAACCTATAAAAGAGACATCATCCGTCATCCAGGTGGTGTAGGTGTGATTTGTATCGTTGATGGTAAGATCTTGCTTGTAAGGCAAGAGCGTCCAGCTATTGGTAAAGAAACATTAGAAATTCCGGCAGGTAAACTCGAATATGGTGAAAATCCAATGGAATGTGGTCTTCGTGAATTAAATGAAGAAACGGGTATGGCTTGTGATAAGCTAGAATTATTATTAAGTTTTGTATCCACTCCAGGCTTTTGCGATGAAAGAATCTGGATTTATAAAGCGATCAATCCAAAAAAAGCGGATATAAAACTTAGCTTAGATGAAGATGAAGAAATTGATACTTTGTGGCTGGATTTAGAAACTGCCTTTGAGTATACAAGAAACGGAAAGATTGATGACGGGAAGACTGTGATTGCGATCAGTCAAATGATGGCAGAAAGGAATTAAGATTATGAATTTTGTGGTGATTTCACCAAACTATCCAGAAAGCTACTGGATGTTTTGCAGGGGTTTAAAAGAAAATGGAGCTAAAGTTTTAGCCATTGTTGATACACCCTACAATCAATTGAAACAAGAATTAAAAGAATATTGTGACGAGATCTATGTCGTAAAAAGTTTCCATGATTATGATGAAATGGTCAAAGCTTGTGGTTATTTTACATTTAAGTATGGAAAGATTGACTGGATTGAATCCAATAATGAGGCTTGGTTGGATTTAGATGCACGTCTTCGTGATGATTTCAATGTGAAAACAGGTTTTTCTCTAGAAAGAATTGAAGAACTTCAATCTAAGTCCCAAATGAAAAAATATTATAAAGAAGCTAATGTCCCAGTGGCAGATTATAGAGTACTACATACACTTAAAGATGGCTTAGATTTTGCCAAACAAGTAGGCTATCCATTAGTCATGAAACCCGATCATGGTGTAGGTGCAAGCATGACTTACAAGATCATGAATGCTGAACAATTAGAATCCGTATATATGCAGACAAAGGATCATGTGATGATTCTAGAACAATATATCGATGGAGATGTCTTTACCTTAGATGGTATTTGTGATGAAAACGGGGATATTCGCTATTTAAACAGTTTAGAATATGTCGGTAATTGTATGGATTCTGTGCTTTACCAACAAAGTATTGGTTGTTATACAACTTTTGAGATCAGTGATGAATATCGTGACATTGTACAAAGAACAATCCATGCGTTTAAAATCAAGAATCGCTTCTTCCATTGCGAATTCTTTCGATTGAATCATGATGTGCAAGGTTTAGGCGAAAAGGGACGCGTCTTTGGTTTAGAAGTGAATTTCAGACCACCAGGAGGATTCTGTCCGGATTTAATGAATTATGCCGGAGAATTGGATGTTTATCGTTTATGGGCCGAAGTCATCTTGAAACAAAGTGCTTCTTATTCAAAGCTTAGAAGATATTCGGCTGGTTTTGTAGGAAGAAGAAACTCCATCAAATATCGTTTTACAGTAAAAGAAGTGGAAGAGATGTTTAAAGAAGATATGATTGAAGTCTTATATCTTCCTGAAGCTTTTGCGGCTGCGATGGGCGATGTCGCAATTGTTGCCAAATTTACAAGTCCTGCAAGGCGAGATGAATTCTTTAAGAGTGCATTAAGAAGGAAGGATCGATTATGATCGTTGAAAAAGAACTTTTCATGACAAAGCTTAATGACACAAGAAAAATCTTTATTTATTTACCCGATGACTATGATACAAGTAATAAACAATATCCTGTTTTATATGCCTTTGATGGACACAATATCTTTTTAGATGCATATGCCACTTATGGCAAGGCTATTCATATTCAACAACATATAGAAAAGCTAGGTATCGATATGATTGTTGTTGGACAAGAATGTAGCCATGTTGGAAATAATCGCTTAAAGGAATACGCTCCCTACTCTTTCTATGATCCGGAATATGGCTCTTTTGAAGGTCAAGGAGAAGAAACGATGGATTTTTTCGTACATGAATTAAAACCTTATATAGATGATCACTATAGAACCAAAAAAACAAGAAAGAATACATTTATTGGTGGAAGCAGCTGTGGTGGTTTAATGGCTTTATATGCAGCCTATGCCTATTCCAATGTATATTCAAAGGCCATTGTGATTTCTCCTTATGTATTAGAAAGTATGGATGCGATTCTGAAAGATATCCATCAAAGTCATATTCAAAAGAACACTTCTATCTATCTATCTTGGGGTTCAAATGAAACAAGCTTGATGCATGAATTTGTTTGGCAAACAAAGGCTTGTACAGAAATTGGCAATGCCCTGTCTAAAAAAGGAGTCGACGTCTTGTACAATGTAATTCCTGAAGGAAGACATTGTGAGGAAGACTGGGAAAAAGAATGTGATACATTCCTTCCTTTCTTGGTACAATGAATCGAAGTGTAGTGATTCAAAAGCTTGAAACAAAAGCTAAACGTAAGATTGTCATTAGTGATATCCATGGAAATTTAGATTTATATTTAAAATTATTAGATCAAATTTCTTATAAGCCCAATGAAGATTGTTTGATTCTTTTAGGAGATTTAATTGAAAAAGGAAAAAGAAATCTAGATACCCTGCATTATATTATGCACCAAGCACAAAATGAAGATGTACATTGTATCATGGGAAATTGTGATTTTATTGCGAAGAATGTTCTTTATTCGTATCGCTTAGATTTTTTAAAACATGTGCTTGGTTTTCGTAAAGAAAGTTTGATTCATGAAATGGCAAGAAATCTAAATTTTGAGATTACACATAATAGTAATATGGCAAATGTTTGTCAGATTCTAAGAAAGCACTATTTAAAAGAATTATGTTTCTTAAATGATTTACCTCATGTTTTAGAAGATGAAGACCATATTTATGTGCATGCGGGCATTGAATCAAATGAAAATTATGGAACCGATTTTAAACAAGTCATGACCCATGCCTTCTTTTTAGAAACAAACGAAGTTTTCAAAAAGAATGTCGTAGTAGGCCATATGCCTGTAACCGAATATTGTACGCATATTGCCTCTTTTGATCCTATTTATGATGCAAAACATAATATTTATAGTATTGATGGTGGTAATATGGTGAAATATGGCGGTCAATTAAATGCCCTTATATTTGAAGACAATACCGTAAAAATGGATCGATGTGATTTTCTTCAAGAAAGAAAAGTCATTCATGATGTCAAATATCATACACAAATTCCCTTCTTTATTACTTTTAATCATAGTAATATTCAAATCCTTGAACAACATTCGATACAATCAAAAGTATATTGTCCCTACAACAATCGTACATTCTGGGTTGAAAATGAATTTGTGACAAAAGACATGAAGGCGTATGATTATACAAATTATGAGATTCCATTAAAAAAAGGCGATACCGTCAAAGAGGTATTCGCCTATCAAGATAAAGTTCAAATCAAAAAGAATGGTATACTAGGCTGGACCTATCGTTCGAACCTAGAATGATACTATTCTTTTTTTTCGATTGCTTGTTCTAAATATGTGATCAATGCATTGACTTCATCTTCACTTGTGTGCCAACTTGTTACGAATCGAATGACATAGTGATCATCGCATTTTTCCCAGATTTCAAAATCAATGTTTTCACTTAAGAATTGGTATTGTTCCTTTGATACATTCACAAAAATCTGGTTTGTATCACTCTTCATGAATAAGGCATAGCCAAGTTCTTGTAGTTTAGATTGAATTTTCTGTGCTAAAACAACCGATTGCTTGGCATATCCAAAGAAAGCATCGTGCTCAAATAAGCCTAAGAATTGAATACCTAAAAACCATCCTTTGGCAAGCATTGCTCCATTTTGTTTCATCACAAAACGGAAATATGGCTTTAATTCAGGATTGGAGATGACAACAGCTTCTCCCATTAAAGCTCCATTTTTTGTACCGCCAATATAGAATACATCACAAATATTAGCCAGGTCATTTAAAGTATAATCTACAGTGGATAAGGCAACACCTAGTCTTGCACCATCCATCATTAAATATAGACCTAATTCATCGCAAACCGCACGAATGTTTTTTAATTCATCTAATGTATACACCGTTCCGTATTCTGTGGCATTGGAAATATAAACCATTTTTGGATAAACCATGTGTTCATATGAGAGCATGTGTGCATCAAATACTTTACGAATATCGCTAGGATTGATCTTTCCAGCATAATTATTTACCTGAATTACTTTATGTCCTACAGCTTCAATCGCACCCGTTTCATGGGTGGCGATATGTCCTGTATCACAGGCAATCACGGCTTCAAATGGTTTTAAGCAAGCTTTGATGATGGTTTGGTTAGTAATCGTTCCTCCAACTAAAAAGTGGATATCTACATCGTAGTCTGGAATATGTTTTTTAATGGTTTCTTTGGCATTTTGACAAATCGCATCCATACCATATCCAGTAAAAGAATGACCATTGGTAGTATTCATATATTCCATGATTTCTGGAATACATCCTTGGCCATAATCATTTCTAAAAAATAACATCTTTATCAACTCCCAAAACCATTGTAGCACAAAAAACAGGTCATTTGACCTGTTTATTCAATTTATTCTTCTTTTAAACCCATGATTTCATCCGTAAATAGACGTGCATCCATCAACTTCAAATCTTCAGCGATGTATGGCTTAAATTCCATTTGATCTAATACATCTTTTTGTAAATCTACACCTGGAGCGATTTCGATCAATGTTAATTTACCATCAATTAACTTAAATACGGCACGCTCAGTGATATATAAGATTTTTTGACCTGTTTCATTCGCATAATCTGCTGAGAAAGTAACCTGTTCAATATGGTTCTTGAATTTTTTGATTTGACCTTCTTGATCAATTGTCAATTTACCATTACCAATTGTTTCTTTTAAACCTTTAGCTGTGAATGTTCCACAATAAACAACAACTGGTGATGTTTGGGTAATATTAATAAATCCACCACATCCAGCAATTTTTGGTCCAAAACGAGAAACGTTGATATCACCTTTTGGATCACATTCAGCAAGTCCTAAGAAAGCTTGGTCTAATCCACCACCATCATAAAAGTCAAACTGATATGTTTGGTCAATGATTGCATCTGGATTTGTACATGCACCGAAGGCAGTTCCATTCATTGGAACACCACCAATTCCTCCAGCTTCTACAGTCATCTTAAGTCCTGGTAAACCTTCTTCATTGGCAACATTTGCGATACCTTCTGGCATACCAATTCCCAAGTTGATAACAGCTGATGGATCCAATTCCATAGCAGCACGACGACAAACAACTTTACGTGCATTTAAGGGCATTGGTTCAATTGAATTAACTGGTACACGAATTTCACCACAGAATGATGGATTGTATGGATCTGAGTAAGTTTGCCAGTGATTTTCTGGATTTGCAACCACGATTGCATCAACATAAATACCAGGAATCTTAACATCCATTGGTTTTAATGAACCGCGTTCTACGATTTTTTCTACCTGTAGAATAACTTTACCACCACTGTTTTTAACAGCTTGGGCAATACTGATTGAATCAAGAGTAGCTGCTTCTTTACACATTGAGCAGTTTCCATCTTCATCGGCATATGTACCACGAATTAAAGCAATATCCAATGGGAATGATTTATAACGTAACCATTCTTCTCCATCCATATTGATTAATTCAACTAAGTCTTCTTTAGTGCGTTCATTCATTTTCGCACCTTCTATACGTGGGTCAATAAATGTTTTCAAACCTATTTTAGTGATAACGCCAGGACGGTGTCCAGCAATTTCACGGAACATCAAACTAATGGTTCCTAGTGGTAAGTTGTATCCTTCTACTTTATTCTCAAAAACTAATTTTTGGAAAGTAGGAATCAATCCCCAGTGACCACCAATAATTCTTTTTAACAATCCTTCGTGACCTATGTGGTTCAATCCAAGATCAGGTGTTCCATCTCCTACACCTGCAGAGAACATAACTGTTAAATCTCTAGGGTGTCCAGTTTCTAAGAAACTCTTTTCAATGGCAACACTAAGTTCTTGAGGGTGACCCATCCCAATAAATCCACCAACACCAATTTTATCGCCATCTTTGATCAAACTGATGGCTTCTTGGGCTGACATTACTTTTGACATTTAAATCATCCTTTCAAATAATTATTTGTTTTTAAATTCTTTTTCTTTTACTTTGTTTACGAAGCATTCCATTCCGTAAGTTTGATCTTCTGTTGCGAAGCAATCCGAGAAATCTTTTACTTCGATAGCGATAGCTGAATCCATATCTGTTTGAAGTCCAGCGTTGATTGCTTTTTTAGATTGAGCAACAGCAATTGGAGCGTTCTTGCAGATTCCATTAGCCATCTTTAAAGCAGTTGCCATTAATTCTTCTTGAGGAACGACCGCATTTACTAATCCAATAGCCAATGCTTTATCTGCTTTGATATTACGAGCTGTAAAGATCATTTCTTTAGCAATTCCAGCAGGTACTAAACGAGCTAAACGTTGAGTTCCACCAAAACCTGGAGTAATACCTAATCCTACTTCTGGTTGTCCAAATACAGCATTTTCAGCCGCAATACGAATATCACAAGCCATGCTTAATTCACATCCACCACCTAATGCAAAACCATTTACTGCTGCAATTACTGGGCAGTGTAAAGTTTCAATTTGACGGAAGATTTTGTTTCCGTAAGCTCCATATTCAGCAGCTTCTTCAACAGTTTTGTCTTTCATTTCAGCAATATCTGCACCAGCAACGAATGATTTGTTTCCAGCACCAGTGATAACTACACAATAAGTATCTTTATCTGCTTCTACTGTATTCACAGCTTCTTCTAAGTCGTTTAATACAGCTGTTGATAAAGCGTTTAATGCTTTTTCACGATTAATTGTGATAATTGAAACGTGACCTTGTTTTTCTAATAATACGTTTTCCATGATTGTTCTCCTCTATATTTAAATAAAAAGTGAAACAACGAGTGTTTCACTTTAGTTATTTCACTAGTTGTAGCTGTAGAATCCTTGTTTAGTTTTTTGACCTAATTTTCCAGCACGAACCATTTTCTTTAATAATGTACATGGACGATATTTTGGATCTCCTGTTTCAGTATATAATACTTCCATTACATCTAAAACAATATCCAATCCAATTAAGTCACCCAAAGCCAATGGTCCCATTGGGTGGTTAGCTCCAAGTTTCATAGCTGTATCGATATCTTCAACACTTGCCAATCCTTCTTGGTAAATGAAGCAAGCTTCATTGATCATTGGAATTAAGATACGGTTAACTACGAATCCAGGTCCTTCAGCAACTTCTACTGGAGTTTTTCCTAATGATTTAGAGCATTCGATGATAGCTTCTTTTGTTTCAACTGGAGTGTTTTCACCAGAAATAACTTCAACTAATTTCATACGATCAGCTGGGTTAAAGAAGTGCATACCGATAACGTTGTGTTTGATTCCGTTAGCAATTTCAGTAACACTTAAACTTGAAGTGTTTGTTCCGAAAATGCAGTCTTCTTTACAGATTTCATCTAAAGTCTTGAATAAGTCTTTTTTGATTTCCATTTTTTCAAGAACAGCTTCAACGATTAAATCGCAGTCAGCTAAGTCTTTGTATTCACCAGCAGTTAAGTTAGCTTTGATACCTTCTGCTTTTTCAGCAGTCATTTTTTCACGAGATACTAATTTATCTAATTTAGCACAAATTTTGTTGATACCATTTTGTGCCCATTCGATTTTAATATCACACACAGTTACATTGTATCCAGCTGTAGCAAATGCATTGGCAATACCTTGCCCCATTGTTCCAGCACCAATAACACCTACATTTTTCATTTTAAATATGCTCCTTTTTATTATTCAGCTTTTGCAGCTTTAATTGATTCTACTAATAAAGGTAATACAGTTGCGCAATCTCCAACAAATCCCATGTTAGAAATATTGAAGATTTCTGCTTGAGGGTCACGGTTGATAGAGATGATCAAATCTGATTTATCCATACCTGCACAGTGTTGTACAGCTCCAGAAATACCGCAAGCAATATATAATGAAGGACGTACAGTCTTACCTGTTTGACCTACCTGACGATCTTTGTCTAAGAATCCATCTTCAACAACGGCACGTGTACAGCAAACTACTCCACCTAATTCGTCAGCTACTTTTTGAAGTACATCTAAGCAGTTTTCAGCACCACGACCAGCACCTACTAAGATGTCAGCTTTTGTGATATCTACATCAGCTTTAACTTTTTCAATTACTTTTTCTACGAATACTTGAGGATCTGTTGTTCTCCAAGTTGGTGTAAATTCTTCAACTTCACCAGTACGAGTTGTATCTGCTGGAGCTAATTCGAATACTTTTGGTCGAATTGTAGCCATCTGTGGACGAGTATCTTTACATACGATTGTACCAAATAAGTTACCACCGAATGTAGGACGAGTTACGTCTAATAATGATTCACCATTTTCTTTAGCATATTCTAAGTCTACTTCGATCTTAGTAGCATCTGCAGTTAGACCTACATTTAAACGAGCAGCTACACGTGGTGCTAAATCACGTCCTAATGGAGTGGCACCAGTTAACATTGAATCTGGTTTGTGAGCTAAAACAACTTGTGTTAAAGCATCAGCATAGAATTGAGTTGAATAGTCTTTTAATAAAGCATCATCAACAACGATTACTTTATCAGCTCCGTGACTAATAACTTCTTGAGCTTTTTCTTTTACATTTTCTCCAAGCAATACACCAACTACTTTGTATCCAAATTCAGGGATAGAAGCAACTAGTTTTCTTGCTTCTGAAATAAGTTCATAACTTACTTCTGCAATGTTTCCGTTTTCTTGTTCAACGAAAACGAAGATATCTTTAAATTCTTCAAATCGAGCCATTCTACTTCATCCTCCCTACTTTGTAATGATTTGCTTTTCTTTCAAAGTCTTAGCAATCATATCTGCAGTTTCCTGCTCAGACAATGTGAATACTTCTGTTTTATCAGTAACGTCTTTTGTGAAAGTAGTTTTAACTGATGTAGGAGAACCTTTGAAACCAACTGTTTCAGGATCAATTCCTAACTCAGCATTTGTTAAAACTTCAATCTTGTCTTCTTTACACAAGTCAACGATATTATCACATTGCATGTAACGAGGTTTGTTCATTCCGGATAATGTTGTGATAACACATGGCAACTTAGCAGTTACGATTTGTTCAACATCTTCTAATGAACGTTTTACTGTGATTGAATCTTCTTTTACTTCTAAGATTTCATCTACGTAAGTAATTTGAGGAATATCCAAACGTTCAGCAGTTTGAGGTCCTACCTGAGCAGTATCACCATCGATAGCTTGACGACCAGCGATAACTAAGTCGAATCCTACTTTTTTCAAAGCAGCAGCTAAAGCAATACTTGTAGCACATGTATCAGACCCACCTAATACACGGTCTGTTAATAAAACACCTTTGTCAGCACCCATAGCAACGCCTTCTTTTAACATTTCAGCAGCTTTAGGTAATCCCATTGTCATTACGACAACTTCAGTGTCAGGGTTTTTATCTTTTAATTCCAATGCAGCTTCCAAACCAGCTAAATCATCAGGGTTTGTGATTGCAGGAACACCGTCACGAATTAACGCACCCGTTTTTTTATCAACTGTAATTTCAGTTGAATCCGGAACTTGTTTTTCTAAAACAACGATTTTCATTTTTCAACACCAATTCCTTTCTTACTTCAACATAGCGCCAGAGATAACCATACGTTGTACTTCTGAAGTACCTTCGTAGATTTCTGTAATCTTAGCATCTCTAAACATTCTTTCTACTGGTAAGTCACGAGTATATCCGTATCCACCTAACAATTGGATAGCCTTAGTTGTAACTTCCATTGCTGTTTCAGCAGCGAATAATTTTGCTTCAGCTGCTAATTGAGTATAAGGACGACCTTCTTGTTTAGCAGTAGCTGCAGAGTATACTAACCAACGAGCTGCATCAGTTTTTGTTTGCATATCAGCTAATTGGAATTGAGTGTTTTGGAATTTAGCGATTGGACGACCAAATTGTTTACGTTGTTTTACATAAGCAACTGCTTCGTCGATAGCACCTTGAGCAATTCCTAATGCTTGAGCAGCGATACCAATACGTCCACCATCAAGTGTCTGCATGGCAATCTTGAATCCCATACCTTCTTTTCCTAATAAGTTTTCTTTTGGAATACGTACATTATTGAAAATTAATTCACATGTAGCAGATCCACGAATACCTAATTTCTTTTCGTGAAGACCGAATGTGAATCCTGGAGTTCCTTTTTCAAGAATGAAAGCAGAAATTCCACGAGTTCCCTTTGTTTTGTCTGTCATGGCAAAAATTACATATACATCAGCTTCTCCAGCATTTGTAATGAAGATTTTTGTACCATTGATAACATATTCGTCACCATCTAATACAGCTGTTGTTTGTTGTCCAGCAGCATCTGTACCGGCATTTGGTTCAGTTAAACCAAAGGCAGCTAATTTCTTACCTGTACATAGATCAGTTAAGAATCTTTGTTTTTGTTCTTCAGTACCAAATTGAGCAATTGGCCAAGTACCTAATGAAGTGTGAGCTGATAAAACTACACCACTTGTTGCACATGTTTTAGACAATTCTTCAATTGCTAAAATGTAGCATAAATAATCTGCGCCAGCTCCTCCATATTCGCGAGAATAAGGAATACCAAGCATCTTAGCTTGACGCATCACTTCTACAGATTCCTTAGGGAATCTTTCGTTTTCGTCAACATCCGCTGCGTTTTCTTTTACTTCGTTTTGCGCAACTTCTCTGAACAACTTTTGCATCATTAATTGTTGTTCTGTTAAATTGAAATCCATAAATGAAGTTCTCCTTTCCAGTTTTCTTGAACTATTCGAATTAGGACATCGATAGCATGAGAAAGTATGTTAAACTTTTCACACAGTCATATTCTACATACTTTTTTGAGTGTCGTCAATGATTTTGTTAATATTTTAACAAATTGTTTTAAACACATATTCTTATTAATATATATAAAGTATTTTTAACATGTGAAAATATAAACAAGTGGTTGACATCCCCTATTTTAAGGACTAGACTAAGCATGTAAAGTAAATCTCGATTCAGAGTAGAAAGTAGGTATACAAATGAGAAAAGCTTATATTGTTGCTGCGAAACGTAGTGCAATTGGTACTTTTTTAGGAAGTCTAACAGATGTTGATTTAGCAACTGTTGGGGCTACAGTTTTAAAAGAAACTATTAAACAAGCAAACATTGATCCAGCAAACTTGGATGAAGTTATTATTGGTAACGTAATCGCTGCAGGTTTAGGACAAAACATTGCTCGTCACGTTGCATTCGATGCAGGTATTCCTGTTGAAGTATGTGCACAATCTATCAATATGTTATGTGGTTCAGGTTTGAAAGCCGTTATGGAAGCTACACTTCGTATTCAAGCTAACTTTGGTGACTTATATGTTGCTGGTGGTGTTGAATCTATGACACGTGCTCCATTCATGTTGAGCTACAAAAACCGTACAGGAACTAAAATGGGAGACCAAAAATTAGTGGATGCTATGTTACATGATGGTTTAACAGATGCAATGTATGGAATTCACATGGGATGTACTGCAGATAACATTGCTAAAAAATACAACATTTCACGTGAAGCACAAGATGAATTTGCATTTGCTTCTCAAGAAAAAGCTTTAGCTGCTATTGCTGCAGGTAAATTTAAAGACGAAATTGTTCCTATTACTTATAAAACTCGTAAAGGTGAAGTAATATTCGATACAGACGAACACCCTCGTAAAACAAGCTTAGAAAAATTAGCTAAATTACGTCCAGCCTTCAACGCAGATGGAACTGTAACTGCAGGTAATGCTTCTGGTATCAATGATGGTGCTTCATTTACAATCGTTGCTAGTGAAGACGCTGTTAAGAAATATAACTTAACACCAATTGCTGAAGTTATCGGATTTGGACAAGGTGGAGTTGATCCACGAGTTATGGGATTAGGTCCTACTCCAGCTATCTTAAATGCATTAAAATATGCAGATCTAAAGATTGAAGATCTTGACTTAGTTGAATTGAATGAAGCATTTGCTGCTCAATCATTAGGTGTTATCCACGAATTAGAAGAAGCTACAGGTATGGATCGTGAAGCATTCTTAGCTAAGACAAACGTAAATGGTGGAGCCATTGCTTTAGGTCACCCAGTAGGTGCTAGTGGAAACCGTATCTTAGTTTCATTGTTATACGAAATGCAAAAACGTAAATCAAAAATTGGTCTTGCTTCCCTATGTATTGGTGGAGGACAAGGTGCCGCTGTTATCGTAAAAATGTGCGATTAATCAATAAGGAGACGTGTTCTCCTTATTTCTTTAAATTCACTTGTGAATTTTTTAATTTGTGATTGATTTTCATCATTCACTATGTTAAAGTTTAAAAGGTAAATGACTAATAGTCTTACATGGAGGAATATTAATATGACAAAAAAAGTAGTTTTAGCAGGTGCATGTCGTACTGCTATTGGTAAAATGGGTGGAGCTTTAAGTAACACTCCAGCTGCTGAATTAGGTTCTATTGTTATTAAAGAAGCATTGAACCGTGCAGGTGTTAAACCTGAACAAGTTGACGAAGTATTAATGGGATGCGTTATCCAAGCTGCTCAAGGACAAAACGTTGCTCGTCAAGCTAGTATCAAAGCTGGTCTACCAATTGAAGTTCCTGCCGTAACATTAAACGTTGTTTGTGGATCTGGTTTGAACTGTGTTAACCAAGCTGCTGCAATGATCATGGCTGGTCAAGCTGATATCGTTGTTGCTGGTGGTATGGAAAACATGTCAATGGCACCATATGCTATGACTAAAGCACGTTTCGGTTACCGTATGAACAACGCTACTATCGTTGATACAATGGTAAATGATGCATTAACAGACGCATTCAACCACTACCACATGATGATCACTGCAGAAAACATCTGTGATCGTTGGAATTTAACTCGTGAAGAATTAGATGAATTCTCAGCTAACTCTCAACAAAAAGCTGAAAAAGCAATGGCTGAACACAAATTCGATGATGAAATCGTACCAGTTCCAGTTAAAGTTAAAAAAGATATCGTTGAATTTAAAGTGGATGAAGGACCTCGTCCAGGAACAACTGCTGAATCATTATCTAAATTACGTTGCTGCTCTGGTAAAGAAGGCGGAATGGTAACTGCTGGTAATGCTTCAGGAATCAATGATGGTGCTGCTGCAATCGTTGTTATGAGCGAAGAAAAAGCTAAAGAATTAGGTGTTACACCAATGGCTACTTGGGTACAAGGTGCATTAGCTGGTGTTGAACCAGAAGTAATGGGTATTGGACCGGTTGCTGCCACTCGTAAAGTTATGGAAAGAACTGGATTAACAGTTGATGATATGGACTTAATCGAAGCAAACGAAGCTTTCGCTGCACAATCAGTTGCTGTTGCTAGAGACTTAGGATTCGATATGAGCAAAGTTAACGTTAACGGTGGCGCCGTTGCATTAGGACACCCTGTTGGAGCTAGTGGATGCCGTATCCTAGTTACTTTACTTCACGAAATGCAAAAACGTGATGCTAAGAAAGGTTTAGCTACACTTTGCATCGGTGGTGGTATGGGTTGTGCGACTATCGTAGAACGTGACTGATTTAAATCAATAATAACTGACTACTCCTAAAAAGAGATTCAGACAAAACTGAATCTCTTTTTTCATTGTTTTAACAATTTTACTGCTATAATCTATATGAAGGAGTAACTATGAAATATAATCTACATCAAATACTATTTATTATCGCAGGCATTGCATTTATTATTACCTACCTGTTGTCAAAGAACATCACCTACATACCCTTAGGCATTTGTTTCTTTATACTATCAAGTCAAAATAAAAGAGAAGACCGTTAAGTCTTCTCTATTTTTCGATTTCCTTTAAGATGTTTTCAATCTTATTTCCCTGTTCAAGACTTGTATCTTGAATAAAGATCAATTCTGGCATCTTACGAATCTTAATTTTTTTTGCAACTTGAGAACGAATAAAACCTTTTGATTGATTTAAAACACGCATACCTGCATCGTTACGACCTTGTTTCCCAAGGAATGTAACATAGACTTTGGCTTGTGATAAATCATTTGTACACTGTACATCCGTTATCGTACAAAAACCTAAATTTGGATTTTTCAATTCAAATTGAAGAATATGTGAAATCTCTCTTTGAATTGTCATTTCCATACGTTCTGTTTTTAATGACATACTATTCTTCCACTTCCTGATCTTCGAAGCCTTCTATAATATCTCCCACTTTAATATCATTAAAGTTTTCGATTGTCATACCACATTCGTAACCATTTATAACTTCCTTAACATCATTGTCGAAACGACGTAATGATCCAAGTTTTCCTGTATAGATAACAATACCTTCACGAATCAAACGAACTTTACAGTCACGTTTCATCTTACCATCCATAACCATACATCCGGCAATTGTACCAATCTTACTTACCTTATAGATCTGACGAACATCCGCCTGACCAATGACAACTTCTTCATATACTGGTGCAAGCATACCCTTCATAGCAGCCTGTAATTCTTCAAGAGCCTTATAGATGATGTTGTGTAAACGGATTTCCACGCCTTCTTCTTCGGCTTTTTTACGAATAGCTGCACTAGGACGAATGTTGAATCCATAAATAATCGCATTTGAAGCACTTGCCAATAAGATATCTGATTCTGTAATAGTACCTACAGTTGAACGGATGACATTGATACGAACATTTCCATCAACTTCTAGCTTTTCCATACTTGCCTTTAAAGCTTCCGCAGAACCTTGAACATCGGCTTTGATCAAGACATTGATTTCTTGAACATCACCCTCATCAATTTTCTTAGCCAAATCTTCTAAAGACATAGCACTTGATGAATTACGTTCTTTTTCAATTTGTTTATCCAAACGATGACCCGCGATTTCAGCAGCCTTCTTATAGCTATCATAAGACATGAATACATCACCAGCTCTAGGAACTTCATTTAAACCAATGATTTCAACTGGACAACTTGGTTCAGCATGTTTGATTTCCATACCACGATCGTTTGTCATTTTACGAACACGACCATAACTAGTACCAACTACAACACTATCTCCCGTTTGTAATGTACCACGCTGAACTAATAATGTCGCAACTGGTCCACGACCTTTATCCAACTTGGCTTCAATTACTGTACCAGAAGCATTTGTATCTGGATTTGCTTTTAATTCTTGCATATCTGCCACTAACAACATTGTTTCCAACAATTCTGGAACACCTGTTCCCTTTTTAGCAGAAACTTGAGTAAAGATTGTATCTCCACCCCATTCTTCAGGCATAATTCCTAGTTCACTCATTTCAGACATGATACGATCTGGATTTGCGCCTGGCTTATCAATTTTATTTACCGCAACTACAATTGGAACACCCGCTGCTTTAGCATGGTCTACTGCTTCTTTTGTCTGAGGCATGACACCATCATCTGCTGCAACAACGATAATAACGATATCAGTTACTTCAGCACCACGAGCACGCATAGCTGTAAATGCTTCGTGACCTGGAGTATCTAAGAATGTTACCTTTCTTCCCTTTAAGGATACTTGGTACGCACCAATGTGCTGTGTAATACCACCAAATTCTCCTTCTGTAACATTCGCTTTACGAATTGTATCCAATAATGTTGTTTTACCATGGTCAACGTGACCCATGATTGTGACAACAGGAGGACGAGACACTAGTTTTGATTCATCTTCTTCCACATTTTGAAGTTGTTCTTCAATATCATCTTCGTCAACAACAACCTCTTTATGTACTTCCACATTGAAGTTCATACAGATCAATTCAATATCCTCATCTGACAATACTGTATTGATTGTTGACATATTTCCCATCATAAATAAGAATTTAATGATTTCAGAACTATTTTTGTGAAGCAATTGTGCTAACTGACCTACAGTAATCGCATCACTATATGTGATTTCCTTTACTACTTCTTCCTTTTTAGGTGCATTAGACTGATACGAACTCTTATGCCCTTTTCGATTTGGTTTCTTTTTGTTTTTATTGTTGTTGTTATAAGCCATCGAATCACCTAACCTTTCATCTTTTCGATAATCGCTTTGGCAAAGCCATTATCTACAATCGCAATAGCACTCATCTTTTTATAAGAAACATCATCTAATACAGATGGTTCTACCACTATATACGGCACATTGTAATATGTGCATTTATCCTGAATCTTCTTCATACGGTTTTGTCCGCATAAAGAAGATACAAGTACAAGTTTTGCTTGAGATTTTTGAATACTAACAAGTAAAGAATCACCCTTTGCTACTTTACCAGCACGATAAGCTAGCTGTATCAAATTCGTAACTTTATTCATTGGTAATGATTGCTTCTAATTCCTGATATACTTCATCAGGAATTTCAGTTTCTAAAGCCCTTTGTAAAGCCTTATTCTTTTTGGCAAGAGCCAACGTTTCTAAGCTTTTAGAAATATAAGCCCCATGCCCATTCTTTTTACCTGTCAAATCGATCTCAATTGTTTGTTCAGGTGTACGTACCACACGAATCAAATCCTTTTTTGGGAAACGTTCTTGTGTTACGACACATTTTCGCATTGGAATCTTACGCATTAAACAAACTCCTAGTCATCATAGTATTCATCATATTCTTCGTAGTCAACATCATCGTCCCAGGCATTTTCATCTTCATATTCCTGTTCTTCGATTTCTGCTAACTCTTCATCCGAATAGATTGGTTTCATATCTTCATAGTTGAATTTTTTTACTTCAACTGGTTTCTTTTCTTCTTCAACCTTTTCTTTTTTAGGTTTAGAAACTTGAGGCTCTTCTTGTTTATTTGAAGCATCTGCCATAGATTCAAACTTAGAAGTATATTCCTTTACATCGGCAGCTGTCTTTTCTTTACGATTTTGTTTCGCAATACGAGCCAATTCTTCCATTTCATCGACTTCTTTTTCTTCAACTGTATTTTCTTTTTCAAATAATGTATCTTGAGAATGTTCTTCAACAGCATCCACTTCTTCATCTTCATAAGTAAAATCAGCTACATCGATGTTTTCAATATCTGCTTCATTTGACTTTAATTCTTCAATCTTCTGTTGTTGCTTATAAGCACGTTCTTTGGCTTTCTTTTCTTCATACTCTTCTTGCATTTTCGCACTAATAGCCATGTAATCAATACCCAATTCCTGCATTTCGCTTTCCGATTTGATATCGATCTTGTGATTTGTTAATTTTACAGCCAAACGCGCATTTTTACCACGCTTACCAATTGCCAATGATAATTGATTATCTGGAACAACAACAATCAATCCGTCTTTTACATTTTCATTTGGAATCACCGCAACACCCACACTAGGGCTTAATGCATTCGCAATTAACTCACTAATGTTGTCAGACCATTCGAAGATATCGATTTTTTCACCGTTCAATTCTTCAATAATTGTCTGTACACGACTTCCACGAGGACCAATACATGCTCCAATTGGGTCGATGTTTTCATTGTGTGAATAAACGGCAATCTTACATCTTTCACCAGGATCACGAGCAATGGCTTTAATTTCAATAATTCCATTGTAGATTTCTGGAACTTCACGTTCGAATAAACGACGAACAAATACTGGAGTTGCACGAGACACTAAAACTTGAGCACCCTTTGTTTCTTTGTTGACTTCAGTAATCACAACTAATATGTTGTCGCCTTCCTTATAATGTTCTGTTGGAATCTGAGCTGATTTTTTCATCATCGCAAATGTTTTACCAATATTTACAATGACGAATTTTTCTTCAACTGTTTCAATCGTTCCTAAAACCATTTCATCGACTTTGTCACAATATTCTTCGTAAACCAATGCTTTTTCAGCTTCACGAATCTTTTGTTTCATTACGTTTTTGGCAAGTACAACAGCCGCACGATCAAAATCCGTAAAATCTACTTCTTCTCCAACCATATCACCTAATTGAATGTTTGGATTTTCTTTTTGAGCTTCTTCCAGTTCGATTTCTAATTCATCATCTTCCACTTCTTCAACAGCCATACGCTCGTGATAAATGTGAATCGTTCCATCCTCAACATCCACACGAACATAAGCATCTGGAATTTCGATGTGTTTGCGGTAAGCCTTTGTCAAAGCTTCTTTTAAAGCATCTTCAACAATTTCTTTCGTTAATTGACGATCTGTTTCAATGCCCTGTAGAGCTTTTGCTAAATCTGCAACTTTAATTTTTGGTTTCATCTTTTTTCTCCTATACCTTTACAGCCGTCATAATCAGCTGAATGTTACTCTTTTCAATAGTGATCTTCTTAGTTCTTGTTTTATCACGATATGAAATCGTTACATCATTTTCTGTAGCTTCAATTAGATCACCGATGACTTGATCTAAGCCTTGTTTTGGATCTTTCATTTTGACAAAAACATATTTGCCAACTGCTCTTTGAATTTCTTCATCCGTACGAAGCTCTCTTTCCGCTCCTGGCGAACAAACTTCAAGCATGTATTCTTTGGCATACCAGTCTTTTTCATCAAGCATTGTGCCAATCGCATCTGAACAAGTTGCACAAGTATCCAAATCCATTGTACCGTCTTCTTTTTCAACCGAAACTCTTAATAATGGTGTACCTTGATTTGTAATCCATTCTAATTCATACAAATGGCATCCATTGTCATTAAGAACTTCTTCAATCCATTCTTTAAGATTGTCCATACATTTCTCCTTAGTAGCAAAATATAAGGAGTGGTACAACCCACTCCTTGAATCTCTATACAATTTATTTATAGCACAAAAAAGCTTTTTTTGCAACTATTTGTTTTCTTCAAGCTCAACATGACGAAGAATAATCGTCTTGATTAGCTCAGCTGCAAGCTTTGGATCATCATTACATACAATATATTTGTATTGTGATACCATTTTCATTTCATTGCTAGCCTTGGCAAGACGTTGTTGAATGATTTCTTCAGGCTCAGTGCTACGACCACGAATACGTCTTTCCAATTCCTCCATTGAAGGTGGAATAATAAAGATAGAAATCGCATCCGGACACTTTTCCTGGACTTGAATCGCTCCCTGCACTTCAATTTCCAATAAGACATTCTTTCCTTCATCGCGCAAGCGATTGACTTCCTTTAAAGGTGTTCCATAATAGTTTCCGACAAACTCGGCCCACTCTAAAAGTCCACCTTCTTGAATGGCTTTTTCAAAATCTTCACGTGTTGAGAAGAAATAATCTCTTCCATCCACTTCTCCAGCACGTGGTTTACGTGTTGTCATTGATGTGGAATACGCTAAATTTAGGCGTTCATCTGTTTCAAAATATTTTCGAATTGTCCCTTTACCAACACCACTAGGACCGCTCAAAATGATTAATAGACCTCTTTGCATGACAATCTTGCTCTCCCTCTTTTCATCCATTTTACAAGTCCAAACCATGTGTGTCAAATTTAATTTAACTATGTTATAATTCTTATCAGACTAAGGAGGTCCACTATGGCTATTGACGGATTATTTTTATACAATATTCAAGAAAAATTAAACGCATATACCCCATGTAAAATTGGTAAAATACAAAATATCAGCGATGAAGAAATATTGATTCATCTACACACACGAAATGAAGGAAACCAAAAGCTTGTCATTAATGTACATTCCAACACAAACCGTGTATATATCGCAAACTTTGTTCCTGGCATTCAACCAGAACCATCCAACTTTGTAATGGTCTTAAGAAAGCTCTGCTCACAAGCCATTGTCGAATCTTTTGAACAAGTTGGCTATGACCGCATTTTATGTTTACACTTATCTTGTCGCAATGAATTTCAAGACCTTGTGAAATACGATCTAAATATCGAACTTATGGGGAAATACGCCAATATGATCTTAGTCAAAGATGATGTAATTGTAGATGCATTAAAACGGATTCCCGTATATGAAAATGCCAAACGATTCATCCATCCAGGCGCAAACTATGTAGCTCCTGCTCAACCGGAAAAGAAAAATCCGTTTGAGATCCAAGATATCGATTTAGATCAAAGTCTTGTTAAACAGATCTATGGCTTTTCACCATTACTATCCAATGAATTTATGTATCGCATAAAAAACAACGAAAAATACATCAATATATTAAATGAACTTATTACTTCTAACACTTTATATATCTATCAAAAAGATTTTCATTGTATTGAACTCAAACATTTAAATGAACAACCAAATACCTATACGATCATGGAAGGGCTAAATCATTTATATGAAGAAGATGAACAAAAAAAGCGGATCAAAGAACAATATGGCGATATTATTCGTACTGTAGAAAAGGAAAAATTGAAACAAACAAAAAAGCTTCCAAAGCTAGAACAAGCCTTAGAAGATGGAAAAGACTATCATAAATATCAAGAATATGGTGATTTGATCTTTGCGTATATGTACCAGATTCAAAAAGAAAAAACAATTGTATTACCTTCTTTTGAAACCAATGAAGATGTAACAATTCCAATTGATATGCGTTACGATCTAAAAACAAATGCGAATAAATATTATCAGAAATATCATAAGATGAAACGTAGTTTAGTGATCTTAGAAGAACAAATTGAACAATGTAAACAAGATATTGAATACTATACACAACTCGAAGAACAGCTTCAATACTGCAGTGTCTTTGATGCTGGGGAAATTCGAGAGGAACTTGTTAAACAACGTGTATTGATGCCTAAAAAGGACAATAAACGTAAAAGGAAGAACAATAAGCCAAATGTCCTTCATTTAGAATTTGATGATTGTGAAATCTATGTAGGTAAAAATAACATTCAAAATAACTATGTGACACACCAAGTCTCTAGAAAGAACGATTTATGGTTCCATGTGAAAGACTATCACGGTTCGCACGTACTATTAAAGAGTGAAGACTTTACCGAACCACAAATTCGATTATGCGCAATGTTAGCCGCGTATTACTCAAAAGGTAAAGATTCAAGTTCCGTACCCGTAGATTATTGTTTGATCTCACAAATTAAAAAGGTACCTGGATCTAAGATTGGTTTTGTGACAATGAAATCCAATAAGACCATTTATATTGACCCAGATGAAAATCATTTATTAGAAATCATTAAAAATCATCAAATAAAGTAAAAGAGATGGAAAATTCCATCTCTTCAGATTGTTGACAAAAGCCTATACCTTTTCGTAAGGGCATAGGCTTTTTATTGT
>NZ_JAJDMK010000069.1:0-11837 GCF_020593575.1 Holdemanella sp. DFI.5.55 | reverse complement strand
CTTAATAAGAATTTATCACTGTCACTATCCCGTTAGCTTAACTTAATGACATTGGGGAAAGAAATTACAGTTTATAAAAATGAAAAGTATGATCATGAAGTTTTTAAAACAAATGATTATCGCATAGAATTCTAAGTTTAGTTTTATTGGTTTTTAGCATATTTTTAATTTCAAATGGCTTATAAGCATGAATCATATAAAGTAGAAGGTGGATCTATGAGTAATGAAAATATAAGGATTACTTCAATGAAGGACGCCTACGAATTGTTACTTGAACAAGGAAATAACGTAACAATTAACTATGATTGTTCATTTATATCTGTTGATGAAGAAGACTTTACTGCATGTGCAGATCAATATGTTTCAAAGAAAATATTTAATTTGCTGTGACCAGATGATCTTTTCTAAAACTTTTTGGAGGACGATTTATGAAAAAAGAATTAAGACACATAATAACGATTATCGTTGCGGCAGTAATCGGTGGCATTGTAGGTTATATCTTAGGGAAAATTCAAATTCATCAATTACAAGATCCAAGTTTTATCCAACAGCTTATGAGCCATAATATGATGATTCATGAGCCTATTGGAACTTTTAATAGTATGATGTTAGGTGTTTGTATTTTTGCAGGTGTAGCTACTGGACTTATAATCTATAATCATTTTGCTTGTAAATTGACTTTATTAATGAGAGTGATTATAGGTATTTTGATATTCCCATTCTATTCAATATTTGGAATGGTAGGTGTTATACCTTATTATATATATAATATTGTACTTTTGTTTAAAAATAAGTAGGTGATGATTGTGAAATTAAGACGATTGGTAGTACTGTTTTTCCTTTTAATATCAATGAGTATTAGTGGTTGTGCATCAAAGGATGTAGTAAATGAAAATAAGAATAATTTAATTTTTCAAGAATCAATATCTCCGAATGAACAATATGTGGATAATCAAGAAGATGTGGTTCACTATACTGTTGAAGTATATCAGGAAAACGATGATACACTTTCTATTCATGCAAAGTCAAACAGTAAGTTATTTGAACCTTTGGATTATGAGTTTTATATCGATAAATCATTTTCAAAAGACGATATTACTGTTGAATGGACAACGCTTATGGGAAGTGCTGAAGCAACAAAAGAAAATCAATTATGTGTCGCCATGGTAAAGGTTAAAGGGACTAATGAAGCAATAAAGATTAATTTCATTAATAGAGGTATTGAACTTATCGAAGATGCCTTAGCTAAATAAGTTTGTTTAAAAGAGTTTAAAAAGGAGTTATTTATTGTGGATTTTTTTAAGAATAATAAAGAAAAATTAATCACTTTTATAGTTTGTGGAACTATTTTTGTTGCTGTCTTATCAGTTATTGCACTATTAAGTGGAGTGATAATGCGTTTATTTGGTTTTCGATATCAATCCATATGAAGTATTATCTTATTTTTCATCATCGCAACAGTTGTATCCTATCCGATTAATTTAATTGCAGGCGGACTTCCTAAGGCTCTTTATAAATTGAAAAGAATTAGTAAAAATATTGCAATTATTTTATATTTAGCATTAGATACGATTGCGACATGTTTTGGATTGTTAATTGTGGATTACTGCATGTCAACAATTGCTGCAAGTGATCTATCAAAACTAGTCATTTCTTTTATATTAGCTTTGCCGGGCATTGATGATTTTAAAAATATGTAAGAATACGATGGAGGATTTTATATGGAAGAAGTAGTAAATAATGGAGAAATTGTTGCAACATACCCATCTGTATTTGTGGGTACAGCAATTGGTGGCACAATATTTGAATTTATCTGCATGATTGTTTGTATAGTTGCAGCACCACCTGAACAAAAAACACTTTTGACAACCTTATTATTAGTTATTACATCAATTTTGATTATTATTAGCATTGGTTTTAAACGCTATAAGGTTATTGTTAATAGTGAAGGCATTACAGAGATTCCATTATTAGGAAAAAGAAAAATCATTCATTTTAATGAAATTAGAAGTATTCAAATCAAAGGATCAAAAGCAATCTTAATTTTAGGCAACGGTGTAAAGATTTGTATTGATCCTTCAGCAGTAGGGCATAAAGAAATATTCAATGTTTTTTATGAAAATGGATTAATAAAATCTTCATTCTCCAAATAAGTTATAAATTTGAGTTTTAATCTTCTGTAGTATTATCCAATCATCCTATTTCCCGTTTTTAAAAGATGTATTGAATAGAATAATATATGTTTTAGTCGGGATTTATCTCTTTTATCAATCTATTCGATTAATGAAGACAAAAATGAAGTTAGAAAATAATTGGTTTTCAAAAGAAATGAAATTTTAAGTTAAGGAGGCGTAATTATGTCAGTAACTGCAAGAATTAAACAAAAATCATTATTTAAGAAAAAAATGAATCTAGAAGATATTATTAAATTTACAGGATTATCTTATGGTGTTTGTGATGAAAATTATCGTCTCAATAAAGATGAGATAGGTGAACATACTTTAATTTATGATGAAACAAAACTAGCTAGGGGATTTGAGTTATGGCTTGAGGGTAGTGATGTTTTACTTTCTTTAAGTTTACCAACTGCACCATCAGAAATTAGACTATTCTATAGCTTAGTAGAGAAAATTTGCAACGAGTTCAATACCAAAAAATATTTAAGAGAAGATGAAGAAGCTTATTTATATGAAGACGAAGAATTTATTAAATGGGATGAAGAAGCAAGTATTGTTGCACTAGAAGATATGACAAGTAAAACAGAAGATGAATATCGCTGTTTTGAAATATTTGGGATTTATAATCCAATCTCTATTGGACAAAGAGAATTACAAAGAATTGATTGCAACTTAAATAATCTTGAAGAATATCTAAATGAAATCCAATCTCTAGATGTTTATTATGCAACACCAAGCGTATATAGGAAGAAAGATACGAATGAATTATTTGGGATTTATTCGATTGTTGCTGATATTCCTTGTGTTGTTCCTAATAAACCTTATATCATTCTTGATCAAATCAAAGGAATTAATTATTGGTATGTCATGATTAGAAAAGGAATGACAGTTACATACGACGATTTTATCAATCATATCTCTTCAAAAGAATATTATGATGCAAATCATGTTATTGCCTTATTAAATGATGATGAAATTGATGCTTTGATTGAACAATATAGTGTCGAAATTTAGATTAAATGGTAAGGATAAGGAGGCACTCTATATGGGATTGTTTGATAAATTTAAGAAGAAAAATGAATTATTAGATAATGAGCAAAATGAAGAAATTGAAGCACCAGGATGGGATGCAATAGATAAGTTATGTGATAAAGTTTATCCTAACCAAAAGAATCCTAAGCATTATGGAGCGATGATAAAATGGAGATTGGGTGGTAATGATCCCCTTGATGGTATTAGTGTATATGATGGTGGTGATTATTGGCATTTTATAACTTATGGACTATCTGAACTTTATGAAAAAGAAAGCGAAGATAAAGAGTGGAGTGGTTATGGTATGGAGTTTACTTTGAAGCTCAAAAAGGATCACTACGAAAATGAAGAAGATGAAATACGTTGTATATGCGGTATATTACAATCTATTGCCAGAATTACTTTTACCCAAGGTGAATTATTTAATGCTTACGAATATCTATACACAGGTCAAACAACAGGTATAGATAGTAAAGGGACATCCAATATTACAGGATTTATAACGATACCAGATGATAAATTTGTTGAAATAAATACACCTAATGGAAAGGTAAGATTTGTTGAATTTATTGGAGTGACAGATAATGAATTAAGAGCCATTCAAAACAAGGAATATAGTGTAATAGAATTACTTGAGAAATTAAACACAGATGTTACGAGTTACACTAGATCATCAATAGTATAAGGCTGTAAGGTTAAAAAGGTTGTCACGTTAGTGAACAAGAAAATATTAGTTAATAATCATTTTATGTCATCAAATCATTATTGAAGTGAAAACATTTTAAAGGAGAATAATGATGAAAGAGAGAAGTTACTTAATTAGTGTAGGAATTGTTATTTACATTGTTATGTCGGCAGTTGATAGGTTTATCTACCATATACCTAATATTATTTATATTCCATTAGCAATTCTTGGTATTACCATAATTTTAATTGGCTTTTTCAAAGATAAATCTTAACAGCATAATATAAATGGTTAAAGAGATAGGAGTTGGACTAATAAAGGAGATAAATATGGGAATATTTAAAAAGCTAAAAAAGAAGAATCATGAATTAAAATCTTTTAAAAAAATAAGTAAGGTAGATATTATTCATATTGAAAAATTATTTAATATTAGTCTGCCTAGTGACTATGTTACATTTCTATTAAAATACAATGGTGTAGTTAGTAATGACGCATTTAATGAAATCTATTTAAAGGATATAAATAAAAATGTTAATGTCGATGTTATTTATGGAATAGATACAGGGAATGATGCTTCAAATATAGAATACTGGACGAATGCTTATATTGATGATTTATTTGAAAGTACTGTTATTATTGGGGATAGTATCCAACATGGCTTCTTTGTTTTAGTTTGTGATGGGTCAAATGACGGAGTTTATTATTATGATGATTCTTATAGTCTAAGTTCATCAGATGATGAGAACAATGTTTATTTTATCGCTAATACTTTTGATGAGTTTTTTACATTATTATATAACTAATCATTGATTTAAAGGTGGTGTTATTATCAATGAAAAATAAGTATAAAGTAGGTTTAATTTTTATATCAGCTATTGTTCTGTTGTTTGTTGTTTATGTGTTATATTTTTTCAATTACATCCCACATCAAAAATATTCAAATAGCGATTTTAATATCACAACCTATAAGAGTTTACATGATGAAGATGATGATGGCATCGATGATCAAACAGATATTTTGAATAATGTAAAAGCGTATGTTAGTAGCAAGCCTAAATATAAAAGTAAATATTACGGAACAGGTTATCCCAATGATCATTTTGGAGTGTGTAGTGATGTAGTAGCTTTAGGACTAAAAGATGCTGGCTATGATTTAATGGAGTTGGTTAATCAACATGTCCAAAATCATAAAGAAGATTATGATATAGATATTATTGACAAAAATATCGATTTTAGAAGGGTGCAAAATTTGAATATTTATTTCAAATATAACGCACAATCATTAACAACCGATATTCACCGAATTGAAGAATGGCAAGGCGGAGATATTGTCATATTTGAAAATCATATTGGTATCGTATCGGATCATCGGAATAAAAATGGTGTAAGTTTTGTTATTCATCATGCTAGTCCATACCAAATATATTATGAAGAAGATATATTGGAGTATCGAAATGATATCGTCGGACATTATAGAATAAATTGATTTAAATTAAGGAGTAATAGCTATGGATATAATTTTAGTTATTTATGCAGTTTTAGTGTTTTTGATTGGACCTATATGGATTATCAAGAGTGTGAAAACTGATAGCCAAAATAGAATAAAAATGGTATAACAATAATAATTGGTACTCTTTTAGTTGCAAGTGCAATTTATGCATTAATCAGTGTACTAAAATAGAATTAAATATTAAGAAAGTTGGGATGATTATGGAAAAACAGGTAATAGGATGTTCAAAGTTTGTAAAAATATTAGGGATGATAACAACTGTGGTATTTGGACTAATATGTTTAGTAACACTTATATCAGGTTATTATATTGCAGCACTTTGTTTTCTGCCTTTTGTGTTTTTAGGTGGTGCACTTTTACTAGCATGTAAAAAGCAAACGATAGTCATAGATAAAAACACACTTACTTTTAATTATGTACTAAAGCAGTCAGTTGAGGTGCGTTATACAGATATTAGATGTTTATTATTGATACCACTAGCAAATAGAACACAAATGGCATTGATAGATCGAGACTATAATCGCCTTGTAACATTAGATTATGCTTTTGGAAATTTAGAAATTCTTTTTGATGTTTTAGTAGAGCATGAAGTAAATATTGTGGATTTTGAAGAGTTGTTAGAAAAGAAAAAAGATGTATCAAAATATGTTCGTACATTTAATGCTATAGAACGCAATTATTATCATTCGATTGTAGAAGAGACTAAAACAATAGAAAGTATTTCTTCTAATAAATGTGGATTTGATCTTAACAAGTCTAAGAAAATATTGCGTATTCTAGGATTTGTTTTTATAGCACTTGATGTCATTGGTTTTTTCATTGGTGGAAAGATGATGATGGTATTGTACATTCTTGTCATCCTTGGATCATATGCAGTATACCTATGGTATTATCCGTATATTTATATTGAAACTAAGACGAAAAAAGGTGAAGATATCATGCTTCAGATGCCATTTCTAGGTGCTGCAATTGCTTTACTTTTAAATCTAGCTACAACAAATATTTTTGACTATGATTTTATCGACTATTTAAAAATAACATTAATTTTAACAGTTATCTTTTCAATTCCTTTTATCATTAAATCTTTATACACAAAAGTACCACAACGATTTGGTCGTAAATTATCAGTTATTTTTGCAGTTTTGGTGTTCTCATTTACCATTACTTTTCCTGTCAATTTCTTATTAACATTTGGAAAATCAGAGCATGAAACAATTGTTATTACAGATAAGGATGTTGATACAGGCAATAGCTTAACAGATTATCAACTAATTGCTTCTTGGCGTGGTGAAGAAAAAGAGTTTAATGTATCTAAAAGTCAGTATTTAAAAACTAATATTGGTGACAGTCGTCGAGTATGCATTCGTAAGAGCCTTTTAGGCTTAGAATACTATAGTGTTCATGAATAAAATTGAAGTTTACTTAATTTTAATGACATAGAAAAATTAGAATTTAGTGATTTCTTAGATAAATAATAATTTAGAAGTGTAATTATAATGAACAATATCGAATTTTTGGAGATGATAAGATGGAATTTAGACTAGCAAGACTAGAAGATTTGAAACAACTGAAAATAATTTATAAAGAAATCATAAAAAATATGAATAAAAATAACATTCAAATTTGGGACGATATTTATCCTTGCGAATTCTTTGAAGATGACATAAATAACAAGCGTCTTTATGTTATTGCAAATGATGAAGAAATTATGTCTGCTTTTGCTTTATGTGATAACAATGCAGGAGAAGCTTATGTTGAATGGAGTGAAAAATCTGCTAAAGCAATGTATATTGACCGATTGGGTGTTAATGTTGAGTATTCTAAAAAAGGAATTGGTCAGCAAATGCTCAATAAAGCAAAAGAAATTTCTAAATCACTTGGTGCTGAATATTTACGATTATTTGTAGTAGATATAAATAAACCAGCTATTCGATTGTATCAAAAAAATGGTTTCACAAAAGTTGATGGAGTTTATGATGAGGTGTTTGACGATGGATATGTTTTACGTGAAATTGGATATGAAATCAAGTTGTAAAATAAATTGGAATTTTCAGATGAGGTGACGAATAAATGAGCAAAGAACATCATAATGAAAATAAGAATGACGAAGAAGATACTTTTACATTAGCTAAGCTTGTTAGTACTTGGTATGTAGGTGCTGTTGTAGGATTTGCGGTAGGCACTTTAAATGGTAATTCAACAACAGCAATTATAGGTTTTTTTATTGGAGCTACTGTAAGTTGGATATTTAAAAAGTGTTTAATGAGCAAAAAATGAGTTTGTTAGTTAAATTATAATTTGAAAGCTAACTATATGTATGCTTTATTTCGAAAATGTTAAAAGAGAATTAAAAAAGTGGAATTTTAACTATAAAAATAATGTTGTTCCAGGACATAGCACTTATAAAGTAAAGTGGTTTTGCCTGTAGCTCCGGTTACGCTAATAGCCCCTGAAAAAGAAACTTCATATTTATTTGGATTTAATGAGAAAGGTATCTACATTTTTCCTGTTGATGGAAATTATACTATTTTAGATTTTTTTTATTAAAGTGGAAAGGATATTAAAAAAATTTGAGGTTAAAAAGGGTCTCTTACTTGAAAATACTATGATTATTGTGACAAATGAAATGAATGTATCCTTGAAAATGAATAAAACAGTTGTTGGTAATTCATGGGTTAAAGAGAATGTAAATTATTTAGAAGAGTTTGATTATTATAAAAGATAATTATAAATAATCAATTATGTTTTAGGAGAGGAATTGAAACTATGACAACCTTAGTTCACATACTAATGATTTTATTTGGTTTTATTACTTTTGTAATTGTAAAAAATAAAAGATATAAAGATGTACCATTTATTAGTTTTATTATGATCTTTTCTTTTGTCGGATTTGGAATAATTTCTGTCTTAACTATCTTTGTTTCATTCGGTAAATTATTACTATTTCCCTTAGCTTGTATTGTCTTTGGTTTAATTTTTATTTTTATGCTTATAAATGATGTGTATGCACTTGTAAGATGTAAAGAAAAAATAAATGGTGTTTACTGTGGATATAATACTTACTATGGAGGTAATGCTGTGTCTACGCAAGCTCCAGTATTTGAGTACACATATCAAGGTCGCATATATAAAGAACAAACAGCTCAAAATATTTCTTATAAACAGTTAATAAAAAAGATGAGAGAAGGAGAAACTTATCCAATTTATGTAGATCCGAAACATCCAGCTGTATTTATTTTTCAAAAAAAGATTAAATTAAGTTTTATTGTTATAGTGTTTTTTGGAATTCTTTTTTTATCTGGTGGTATAGTTACGCTTTTTGAAGCATTACCGTATCTTTTTAGATGATGAAATCCGAAATTATTTATATCAGCTATAAGATAAACGCTTTGTTTACGTTATATGGAATTAATGAACAGGACTTTTTATTTTCTGCTAATTTTTTTAAATAGACTAACGACCACACCCAAACTTGTAAAAGATGACGATTTTTTTGGTGAAATGAGCTTGAATTAAAATTGTTAAAAGACTTTGACAATATTCCAAAGGCCTTTGGTAGAATTTTGAGGGCTAGATTAATATAATGAATGATGATGAAAGAAGTGAGAAAATGGATTTAGGGAAGAATATCTTAACATTTAGAAAAAGTTTAAGATTATCACAAGAAAAACTAGGGGATGAGATTGGTGTAACACGACAAACGATTTCTAACTGGGAATGTAATTTAACAACACCGGATGCTTATCAATTGATTGTTTTAGCTAATGCACTGCATGTAAGCCTGGATTCACTTGTAGATCATTCACAAGAGTCTTTTCTTGTTGAAAAGGTAACGAACGTTGAAGAAGAAATTATGAAGGCGAATCGTTTGTTGAAGATTTCTATTTATATCTTAGTATTTGTGGTTGTTCTTCTTATCTTTGTTTTCATTTCATCCAATTAATGTAAATGGAGGTACATATGAATAAGCAAAGCTTATTAACAGATTTAAAATGGGTTATAGTTTTATTTTTCTCTATTGCAATCGGTAATATTTTTATGCACTTTTTTGAGCAAACTTCGATGAATGTATGGATTGCTAGAGGGATTGGCTGTACGGTATGTGTATTGATTAATTGCTTGATACATAAATATGTTTTAAAATCTATTTAATGTAAAGAAGATTCAGTTTATATTATCCTGAATCTTTTTTTATTCTTAACTGTATATAATATATATTGACAGTATTGATAAGTGGGTATATACTGTATATGTAAAATATATACAGTATATAAAATTACGAGGTGAAACTATGGAAATTATATTAAGTAGTTCTAGTTCAAGACCGATTTATGAACAAATTGTTGTTCAAATCAAGGAAATGATTATGAATGGAGAACTTAAGGTTAATGATTCACTGCCTTCTATGCGAAAGTTGGCTAAGGATTTACACGTTAGTATTATTACAACACAAAGAGCTTATGATGAATTATCAAAAGATGGATTCATTCATGTGATTCCTGCGAAAGGTGCTTTTGTTTCAGAACAAAACAAGGATTTTATTCGTGAAGAAAATCTTCGAAGAGTCGAAAAACAATTGCAAGATGCTTGTCTGATAGCTAAACAAAGTGGGATAACAGAAAATGAATTAGAAAAACTACTTCATTTAATATACGAGGAGAATTGATTATGGAAAATGTAATTGAAATTAAAAATTTAAATAAAAAGTATGAAGACTTCTCTTTAAACGGTATTACTTTGGATATCCCCAAAGGAAGCATTGTAGGGCTAATTGGTGAAAATGGTGCGGGAAAATCTACATTGATTAGTTCGATACTTGGAATTATTAAATCTTCATATGATGATTTAAAAATATTTGGTTTAGACTTTAAAACTGATGAAATTAATATAAAAAAAGACATTGCTGTTATATTTGATCAAACACACTATAATGAGGAGTTTACTCCTAATTTTATAGGAAAAATTTTAAGTCGTGTTTATTCGAATTGGGATCAAAAAACTTATTTAAAATATCTAACTCGATTTAAATTACCAATGAAAAAGAAGATTAAAAAGTTTTCTCGCGGAATGAAAATGAAATTAGAATTTGCGATTGCTTTTAGTCATAATGCGAAGCTATTGATATTAGATGAAGCAACAAGTGGACTAGACCCAATTGTTCGTGATGAAATATTGTCTATCATACGTGAGTATACAGAAGATGAAGATCATACAGTATTAATGTCTTCACATATTACTAGTGATTTAGACAAAATATCAGATTACATTGCTTATATTCATGAAGGTAAATTATTATTTATGAAACCATATGATGAATTAAGAGAAGAATATGGAATTATTCATGCTGGAAAAGAGTTGTTAGATTCATTAAATAAAGATGATATTGTTGGCTATGTGAAAGAAGCATATAATTACACTATTCTAGTAAAAAATCGTTCATTGATACAGAGTGTTTTTAAAGATTTAGAAATGACGCGACCAACAGTTGAAGAAATCATGTTGTTTCATGTGAAAGGAGGCTGTGAAAGATGGTAGGTTTAATGTTAAAAGATTTTTACGAATCGTTTTGTATTAAAAAGAATTTAATAGGTTTTATTTGTAGTATTTTATTGTATGGTATGGTCTTCTTTTTAATGCCAAGTGAGTATATTGTAATCCTTTTAGTTGTATTAACGATACCAATGACAAGTGTATCGCCATTACAATACTCGATTGAGCAAGATGAACTCTCTAAATTTGATCAAATGTTATTAACTTATCCTATTTCTAAAAAAACAATTGTGATGACCAAAATATTAGAAACATATATCTTTTCATTTGCATCTTTCTTATTACTTTCTTTACCTGTTGTATTGTTAGCTATCTACGGGTATCATATTATCAGTTTACAAGAAGGATTGTTAGTTTTATCGATAAGTGTGATTTTTACATTGATTATGTTACCTATAAATAATGCGGGATTTTTGACTTTTGGAAATAAAAAAGGAACCATTTTATATGTGGTAACACTAGTAGCTTTTGTGATAGGTTTTATTACTTTATATTTTTTTGTGGGCATAGAACAGTTATTATTAATACCTTTAAATAGATGGTTATTATATGGCAGTGTCTTGGCAATTATAATTAATATTCTTGGATATTTTGCTTGTTTAAAAATATATGAGATTAGACATTCGTAGGAGGTTTCAGTAATTAAGGAATGAATTATTGGTTCATTCCTTTTTTACACTTTCGAAGGTGAGAATAATTTAAGGCTTCGAAAGTAATACAGACATTTTTATATGACGCTATTTTGTTTGAATAAAATAATTTTTAGTATGTGATACGTTATACTTTTGTATAAAGTGCATATGACGGAAAAATGGTGCGTGTTTAGCACACCATCGGTGTATCTGTAGCGGTCAATCGGTGTGTCAAAATTTTTGATTTCTTA
>NZ_JAJDMK010000068.1:0-12137 GCF_020593575.1 Holdemanella sp. DFI.5.55 | reverse complement strand
ATTATTGTACGCTATTTCTCGTCAAAAATCAACCATTTGTTGTGACAGAGCCTAAAAAATAAACCTTAATTTTTTTCTTTAAATGCATGTTCTTACGTATTTATATCGTTGGATGAAAATTCAAGAAATGGATGGAAAAACAGACTTTGATAAACAATTTTAAAGACCTTTGATTTATTGAATTGAAATTTATTTTAATGTAGCATATGAAATGTAAGAGCTTGCAAGTGATCATTACACATTTTGGAATTGTAAAGGAGAGAAGATTACATGAGAACTTTTATACAAAAGCTAGGTAAGTCCATGATGGGACCGTTATCTATAATTGTAGCAGCTGGTTTGTTGTTAGGTATCACTACTATTTTAACCAATGCTAGTTTAGTTGGAGAAGCATTTGCGAGTGCAGCAGGTGTTCAAGTTGTTGTAGGTGCAGTATCTGCATTAGTTGGAAAGGTATTTGGATTATTACCAATTTTATTTGCTATTTCTGTTGCCACTGGTATGGTAAAAGAAGATAAAGAAATTGCTGGATTTGCAGTTGTTATCTGTTTCGTTTTATTTCACGTAATGCTTAACTACATGTTAGGATTAAATGGAATTACAGCTGAAAACACAGCTATTGATTATTTAACAAGCCATGGCTCAACTACATTAGAGGCATATCAAATAAATGCGGCTTATGACACACAATTAGGAATTTTCACTTATCGTATGGGTATCTTTGGTGGTATCGTTGCTGGTTTATGGACAGCATTTATTCACAATAAATTCCATACACAAAAATTACCTGTAGCATTTAGTTTCTTTGCTGGTAACCGTTTCGTGCCAATTATGATTATCTTAACAGTACCATTTGTAGCAATTGTTTCATACTTTGTATGGCCATTCTTCAGTATGCTTATTGATGGCTTGGGAACTGTTATTAGTAAATCTGGTCCATTTGGATTATTCTTGTATGGATTTGCAGAACGTTTATTGATTCCTACTGGATTACACCACGTATTGAACCAATTGATTCGTTTCACTCCAGTTGGTGGAACTGCAATGATCGATGGTACAGTAGTATCTGGTGCATTAAATATTTTCCAAGCAGAATTAGTCGCAAAAAATATGGATATGAACGTTTTCCATCAAGCAACTCGTTTCTTAACTCAAGGAACTCACCCATTCATGATGTTTGGTTTACCAGGTGCTTGTTACGCAATGTATAAGACAGCTTACGCAAAAGAACAGCCTAAAGTTAGAGGTATGTTATTAGCTTCTGCATTAACTTCTTTTGCAACTGGAATCACTGAACCAATCGAATTCTCATTCATCTTTATTTCACCAATCTTATGGGTATTCCACGCATTTATGGCTGGTATGTCTTTCTTGATTATGTCTTTATTACAAGTCGGTGTTGGTAACGCTGGTGGTGGTTTCGTAGACTTGTTTATCTTCGGTATCCTACAAGGTACATATACTAAATGGTACTTCTGTGTAATCCTAGGAATTGTTTACTTCTTCGCTTACTTCTTTGTATTCAAATATGTAATCGAAAAGAAGAACTTAAAAACTCCTGGACGTGATGTAGAAGATAGTAGTGATGATGTAGGACAAGTTGAAGCTAGTGAATTGGGAACAACAATTTTAAAAGCTATTGGTGGTAAAGAAAACATTCGCGACATTGATAACTGTATTTCAAGATTAAGACTAATTTTAAATGATACTTCAGTAGTTGATGAAGCTGCATTAAAAACAACTGGATCATTAGGAATTATTCGAATTAATGAAAATAATATTCAGGTTGTATATGGTCCAAAAGTAGAAGAAGCAACACACGCTTTAAAACAAGCAGCTGGTACGTATAAATAATAACAAAATATCTATAAGTGTATTCTTATAGATATTTGTTTAGTTAAGGAGATTAGATTTATGGAAGTAAAATATGAAAATGTAAAATTACCTGAGTGCGATTGCACAAATGTTCCAGTGCAGTTAACTGATGAAACAATGCAGGAACGATTAAATAAAGTGCTAGATAGAATGAATCGTGAAAACTTTGATTCATTAGTGATTTATGCAGATTTAGAACACGGTAATAATTTTGAGTACTTGACAGGATTTTTACCTAGATTTGAAGAAGCATTATTAGTTTTGAATTCAAATGGGAATCATTATATGGTTCTAGGAAATGAAAATTTAAATAAAGCTTCAAAAGCGAGAATTAAGAATACATCTATTCACTGCCCACACTTTTCATTACCTAATCAACCTATGGATGTTAAAGAAGGAATCAAAGATATCTTAAAACGTTGTGAATTTAAAAGCGGCGATAAGGTAGGCATTGTTGGATGGAAAAACTTCACTAGTAAGTATGAGGATAATGCTCAATTATTCGATGTTCCATATTATGTTGTAGATACAATTAAAGAACTTGTTGGAAGTAATGTATTTAATGCAACAAGATTATTTATTGGAGAAGATGGTGCACGTTGTACCAATAATGTAAATGAAATCGTTCACTATGAATTTGGTGCTGCCCTTGCGAGTGATTGTATTTTAAAAGCTATGAACCATTTAGATGTTGGTATTTCAGAAATGGAATTGGGAGATATCCTAAATGCATATGGACAAAAAAATAGTGTTGTTACAATTGCTGCATCAGGTCCTAGATTTATTAAGGCAAATATTTATCCAACCAATAACACTGTAAAATTAAAAGATCCAATCAGTTTATCGATTGGATATAAAGGTGGATTCTCATCTAGAGCTGGTTATGCAGTTCATGACAGTAATGAATTGGATGAAACTGTTCAAGATTATTTAGATGTATTAGTAAAACCATATTTCTCATCCGTAGCAGTATGGCTAGAAAAAGTTCATTGTGGAATGCTTGGTGGCGAAGTTTATGATTTAATTGAAGAAACAATGCCAAAGACTGAATACAATTGGAGCTTGTGTCCTGGGCATTTAACAGCTGATGAAGAGTGGATGTCATCAAATATTTATGAGAATAGTAAAGAATTAGTACAAAGTGGCATGTTGTATCAAATTGATATTATTCCATCAAAATCAGGCTATGCTGGTACAAGTGCAGAAAGTACAGTTTTATTAGCGGATGAAAATCTACGAAAACAGATTGCACAAGAAGAACCAGAATTGTGGAATCGAATTCAAAAGAGAAGAAAATATATAATTAATGAATTGAATATTTCATTAAATGATGATGTTTTGCCAATGTGTTCAACAGTCGCATACTTAAGACCATTTTTATTAAATAAAGAAAAGGCTATGAAACTATGAGTCACAAATTGAATTTTCTAAAGAGTTATATCTTAAATGCTTTGGCATTTGTATTTTCTTATTGTATGCCGGTTGCAGGATTCTTTATTCTTGGCTATGCATTGAAAAAGGATTTACCTCAAACAAGAATTTATGCGTCTTGTGGAGTCCTTCTTGCATTTTTAACACAAATCGTAACAAGATTAGTTTAAAATCTTGTTTTACTTAGGAACTCAAATATGGGTTCCTTTTTTTTAATTACAGTTTTATAACAATTTACGCTTGTGTAATTTTTTGGAAATAGTGTGGTGTAGTAGGAAATGTAGAATGCAGCGAAACTTAAACTTGCCGCTTTAAAATTTGTTCAATGATGCAGTTTGTGTGTTAATAAAATTGTTGTGAAACCGCAATCATTTTAAATTAATTGTTAAAAAAAGTGCCACATTGCTGGTTTATATTTTGTATTGAGGTAAAATTTTAAAATGATTAAATTATAGATGAGGTAAGAAATATGATTGCATTAACTTTAAGACAGAGAAACATTATTGAATATTTATTAAGCCGCGATTCGTATGTGACTAATGATGTGATTGCGTCTAATTTTGAAGTGAGCAATCGTACGGTGCGTAAAGACTTAGAAGTAATTTCTGCTTACTTAAAAGAACAAGGAATCTCTTTGGTTCGAAAGCCTGGTAAGGGTGTATGGATAGAGGATAAACAAGAAGTATTGTTTGATGATTTAAGTTGCTCTTATTCTAAGAATGAGCGAATTGTTATTTATGCTACATCATTGTTGTTGGATGATGTAAATACATTTATGACTCTTGCTTCTAATTGTGGTGTAAGTAAACAAACAGTAATTAATGATTTGAATACTATTGAAAAATTTCTTGATGGATATCATCTTTCATTAATAAAAAATCAGGGTGTTGGTACAAGCCTTGAAGGAGATGAGACTGATATTCGGCGTTTGTTTATTGATTTGTTGTTTACAAATGATCATTCGAAAATTGTTTATGAACTATGCATAAATAATGATGGTATTCAAAGAAATCTAGATGTTTCATTTGAGCTGATAACAGAAATTGAAAATGAATTTCGATTTAGATATGTAGATAGAGATCGAATTTCCATTGTTTTAAGCTTTTTGTTGAATCGATTGGGGTTAATGAAAACAAAAAATTCGACAATTCAAAGTTCAGACATGGAAAGAATCAATTCTATCTTGTCTACGAAAATTTCGGATAGTAATGATAAAGAATATATTAGTTCGTTCTTATTAGGTGAACGAGTGGAGGGGTCTTTAACTTTGGATTCAAAGGTTGAAGATGAGGCAAATGAAATAAGTGAACATTTGATTTCATCTTTAAAGAAGATACATTACTTTGATTCTGAAGATATGAAAGATATCATACGCAGTTTAACAGTACATGTTCGAGCAGCAATTTATCGATGTAGGAATAACATTCATATTCGTAATGAATTGGATGAGCAGGTGCGTTTTGCAATTGGTGTTATGTATGAATTCACAAAAAAAGAATTGAATGTGTATGAAACTAAATACAATTTAAATTTTGATCAAAGTGAAATATCGTATATTGCATTATATCTTGCTTCTATTTTTGAAACAGGAGTACAAGAAGATTTAAAAGTAGTTATTATGATTGTTTGTACTTTTGGGTTGGCAACAAGTTCTATTTTAAAATCTCGTATGTATCAAATCTTTGGAGATTGTTTTATTGTAGGACCTTATTCGATTGAAGAGGCGGAGAAATATTTAGAGAGTCATGAGGTGGATTTAATCATATCAACAAATTATATGAGCGTGAAATCAACGAATGTGATTTATATCAATCCATTATTAAAACAGAATGATATTGAAATGATAAGAAATACATTGTTTCAGGAATCCTTTATGAAAATGTGTTCTTTGTTCTTTAATAAGAATAAAGTTGTAGAACATGATTATCATTGTTTAGGTGAATATATTTCGAAAAATGATGTTTCAATTTCGAAAGGAAATATATCTTGGGAAGATGCAATACGCAAGGCAGCAGCACCTTTGGTGGATAAAGGAGATATTGAAGGTAAGTATGTAAATACGATGATCCAGGCAGTAAATGAATTTGGAACTTATATGGTTATTACTCCTAAAGTTGCTTATGTACATGCTGGCAAAGATGATGGAGTGAATAGAAATTGTGTTTCATTGTTGCTTTTAGAAAATGAAATACAATTTGGTTCATTTAATACAAAGCCAGTTATTGCGATTGTTGTTTTAGGAATTTGTGATAAGGAAGAATCACAATTGTTAAATATTGCCAATATATTGGATATACCAGAAAACATAGAGCTATTAAAAAATAGTAAGAATATAGAGTCGATTTTGAGTTTACATGATTGAGGAGAAAATAGAGATGAGTACAGGAATAAAATTACAAAATATTCAAATTGGTTTAGAAGCAAAGGATTGGAAAGAAGCAATCCGTATAGCTAGTGTGCCTTTAGTTAAATGTGGTTCAATTGAAGAACCTTATGTTGAAAATATGATAAGTAGTGTAGAAACATTAGGACCATATATAGTGATTATGCCTCAATTTGCGTTGGCTCATGCTGCTCCGTGTGAGTATGTAAAAAAATCAGATATTTCAATCGCAACGTTTAAAAATGATATTGAATTTCATTGTGATAACGATCCCGTAAGAATTGTAATGTGTTTGGCTTGTACAGATAAAACAAGTCATATAGAAATGTTACAAAGTGTTGCCACTACACTAATGGATGAAGAGATAGTGGCAAAGATGGTTGCCTGCACAAGCGAAGAAGAACTATATTCTTTGTTTCAGGATAAATAGAGAAAGGAGTGAGAAAGAATGAAAGTACCAAAGATTCAAACTGTTTGTGGATTTGGATGCGGCTCTAGCTTGATGCTTCGTATGAATGTAGAAAAAATCGCAAAAGAACATAATTATGAAATTGAAGCATTTTGTGGAGATGTTGGTTCATGTTGTGCAAACCAGTGTGATGTAATTTTTATTTCTGAGGAATTGGCTGATCGAATCAAAGATCGTGCACAGGTTCCTGTTGTGGCTATTAAAAATTTCATGAACAAAAAAGAAGTAGAAGAAAAAACTTTAGTTTACTTAGAAGAAAATTGTAAATAAGGAGAGTATGTATGGGAGTATTAAATTTTATTATTAATGAAATCTTCAATCAAGGCGCTATATTCCTTGCCTTGATTGCTTGTATTGGTTTGATTCTTCAGAAAAAATCATTTTCTGAAATTGTACGTGGAACATTAACTACGGCAATCGGTTTCTATATTCTATCTTGTGGTACTGGTTTAATTACTGGTAATTCTATTGATGGAATTTCGGCTGCTTTTAATGCAGTAACACCAAGTGCAGTTGCAAGCAAAACAGTGGATATTGGAGCTGAATTTGGAACACAGATTGGTATTGTAATGATCATTGCGTTTGCTGTTAACGTATTAGTGGCTCGTTTTACAAAATGGAAATCTATTTTCTTAACTGGACATATGTTATATTGGTTCCCATTTGTATTTATTGCTGCAGGTGTAGATGCTGGATTAACTGGTGGTAAATTAATTGGATTAGCAGCTGTATTTACTGCAGTATATATGATTGTTTCTCCAAATTTGATGAAACCATTGGTAAAATCTGTTACTGGTGATGATTCATTTACAATTGGACACCCAACAACATGTTTATCATTGTTATCTGCAGGATTAGCAACTTTATTTGGAAATAAAGAACATTCTACAGAAGACTTAAATGTACCTAAATCATTAGGATTCTTAAGAGAAATCTCAATTACTGGATCAATTACTATTGCGATTACTTACATTGTTTTATATTTTATCTTAGTAGCTAACGGAAAAGATCCTGGAACTGTTTGGGGATATGCAGGTGGAACTACTGGTATTTTCACATATATCTTTACACACGCTATTTACTTTGGTGTTGGTATTACTGTAATGCTTCAAGGTGTTCGTATGATGATTGCTGAAATCGTTCCTGCATTTAAAGGTATTGCGGATAAGATCGTTCCAAATGCTATTCCAGCATTAGATGTTCCAGTTATTTTCCCTTATGCACCAAATGCTTTATTAATTGGATTTATCGTTGCTATGATTACATCAATTATTACTTTATTACTAACTAGTGGAATGTTCCCAACAGTTGTAATTCCATTGATTTCAACTTGTTTCTTTGAAACTGGATGTGCTGCTATTATTGGTAATGCCAAAGGTGGAGTTCGTGGATGTATTATTGGAGCCGCTGCATGTGGTATCGTAATGGTATTCTTAGTTGGATTTGGAGCTTACTTCTTCAATAACACAATTCAACAATGGATGTTAGTTTATGGTGGCCAGGACTTCTCTTTATGGGGAATTGTAGAAGGATTTATTGCTCGATTAATTGCTTAGTATGGAATTCAAATATTTAGAACGCATTCATGAGTTAATGGATGTCATCGAAAAAGATGAAGCAAAGTCCATGGAAGAGTGTGTTGACTTACTGACCACATGTATCTTAAATAAACATTCTATATATACTTTTGGTGCAAGTCATGCAGGCATTTTGAGTGAAGAATTGTATTATCGTGCTGGAGGTTTGATGTTATTTAATCCAATCTTTGGTAGAGAGATTATGCTTGATACATCTCCAATTACTTTAACAAGCAAAATGGAAAGATGTGTTGGTTATGGAACAAATCTAGCACAAAGTAAAGTTAACTTTAAAAAAGACGATGTATTAATTGTTCATTCTGTTTCTGGAAGAAATCCAGTAGCCATTGAAATTGCAGCAGAAGCGAAAAAAATGGGCGCCAAAGTAATAGCTATCACAAATTTATCTTATTCTAAAAGTGTGACTTCTCGTCATCCATCAAAAAAGAAATTGTATGAATTTGCTGATATTATTTTGGATAATCATGGTGATGTTGGTGATGCTTGCGTAAAAATTGATGGTTTAGAACAAAAGGTTTCTCCAACTTCAACTGTAATCGGAGCAATGATGCTTAATTCGATTGTTGCTGCTGTAGCACAAAAATTAGTAGATTCAGGCATGAAAAAACCGCCAATCTTTTATAGCGCTAACTTAGATGGCGGTGATGCATTGAATCAAAAATTGTATGAAGAGTATAAGGAAAGTATTCATTATCAATTTTGATTCAGCAGAACAATTATAGCATAACAAACAGGAGCTGTAACGGATAAGGAAGTTTCAGCTCCTTTGTAAAGATATGTGCCCTATTTGGCACTTACAAAAAACGGTTTGGCTGTTTATGGTCAAACCGTTTCTACATTCCACCCATATCAGAATAATAGTGTTGTAAGTCCTCCTGCATTTGAGACTTAACTCTATCCCAATCTTCTTTATTCATCTTACTATATAGAGCATGATTCATTGCGATAATGCTTAAATCTTTTGAGTAATATAAGAATCGTTTACGTTCAAATTTTTCAAATGGATTTGTTAGCATGTTTTTGCAGATTGCTTTTCTATCTTGTAACATTGTTTCATTATATGGACAAGTGCTGCGATCTACTTGAAGTCCTCTATCAATTCGATCTTGATAGAATGCAATATAATCATTTAATACATCGTCTATTTTTGCATCGCCAATAGTATTAACATTTTTAATAAAGGCTAATAGGAATGACATTTTATAAGATAATGAATAATCTCTTTCTTCTAAGAATTCAAAGAAGTCTTGTTTGATTGTATTGTTGTTGTGTTCTTTGATTCCTAGTTCATTTCGATATTTTTCAACATCATCAGGACTAAATAAATATAAAGATTTACTTCCAAATTTGTATTCTACACTAGGCTTGATTTTTCCTTTTTTAATCCAACTTGTTACAGTTCCGGTATTGATAAAGTATTCTCGTGCGAGTTGTTCTTGACTTAGGTAATCACCATACTTATCTTCAAATGTGTTGATATCCACTTCAGTAATACGCTCAATTCGTTCTTCAATTCCATCAACAACTAACATGTCTCCAGGAGTGTAATTTGTTATTGTGATATCACCAAATGGTACATAATATGGATTTGCAAATATAGTATGCATATTACAAGCTTTGATCATAGCTCCATATTCATCAACAACATCAATCACAATCACATTTTTCTTTGTATCAGTTTTTCGTAGCCCTCTACCTATTTGTTGTAGATAAAGAACTTTAGAAAGAGTAGGTCTAGCCATAACTAAAATGCCAAGCTCAGGATAGTCCCATCCTTCAGAAATCATGTTACAAGTACAAAGGAATCGGATTTTCTTATTCTTGAAATCATCCATGACAGATGTAGGATTTTTTGTTTGTCCAGTATAGCTTGCTGCAACAATTCCTTCTTTGTTAAGAAGACGAGCCATTTCATTTGCGTGAGAAACATTAACACAAAAGATAACGCCTTGGCGTAAGCTAGCTTCTCCAAAAGTAAAGTATTCTTTGAGTAAATCTACAATTAATTCATTTCTAGAAGTTACTCGTATTCTTTTTTCTAGATCTGCATTTACATAATCTTTACCATTAAAACGAACTTTAGAAAGATCAATATTTGTTTCAATTCGATATACATTTGCCTTGGCAACAATCCCTTTTTCCATAGCTTCTTTTAAAGATAGAGAAGTGGAATAGCTTCCAAACACAGTCTCTAATTTTTTCTTATCCGGTCTTTGATCTGTTGCAGTCAATCCTATGGTGAAATCTGCATTATAATATTGAATAACTCTTTTTAGTATGGGAGCCACCGCATGGTGAGCTTCATCAACAACTATATAATTATAATAATCTGAAGATAATTCTGTATAATGTCTTGCCATATATGCATAGGTTCTTATATCAATTTTATCTTCTAGTTCAGGTAAAGAATTATGCACTCTTTGATTCCAGTCTGCCAAGATATTGATTCCTGGAACTAATATTAATCCTTTAAAACCTTTCTTATTCTTGGCAAACTCACGTAAATCTTCCTCAACAATTTTAGACTTACCAGCAGCTGTTGGTAGTACAATCAAAAATGCTTTAATTCCAGCATCTCTTCTTTTCTGGATTTCTTGTAAACTAATGGATTGATGTTCATATAATTCAACGGATCTGTCTATTTTTAAACCGTTATCAATAAATTTAGAAGCATCATTTCCAAAATATTGTTTAATATCATCTTCAATGCGATTTTCAAATGCACAATCTTCAGTAGAAAAACGGAATAATTTGATTCCCCATGAGGCACATGTATTTTGTTTTGTTAATTGTTTTTTATATTTTTCTTCACCAATAATTTGAGGGTGATGATACGTTACACCGTTTTCTTCCACTGCATATTTTTCATCTTTTGTTCGTACAAAATAATCAAGGAAATAATTCTTTCCGTTTTCATCACAAATACCATATTCTCTAGAAATGTATTTAAGTGCATTCATGCCATAAGCATTTGAAAAACTCTTCTCGAAATGCAGTTCTAATGGAGATACATCGGATTGTTCACTTCTGTCTCCAACACTTCTTGTATAACTAGTAGGCAATACAATTTCTTTTCTAGAAAGATATTTATCGACTTCTAAATGAGAGTAGCCTAAGAAACGGAAAACTCTATTAAACTGGTGCATATAATTATTTTGTTTATCTGTGATCAGCATATATGAAAATACAGGATCATTACTCTTGTGCTCACAAATATCTTCATCAATAATGACCATATCTTTTCCATTATCATAGAAATTAGATATTCCACCATTTGGATATTTGATTTTTTCTCTTAAAGAAAAATCAGTATGTTCAACTAAGAATGGGTCTTTTGAAGGAGTAGATTCAACCATTTTTCTTCCTCCCTTCCTGGTCTTACATCTGTTGTAATCCAGTATTCTTTAATTATTAAGGTATCTACACCATGAATGAAATCTTTGAAAAAATCTAAAGTGAAATCTGTGAAGAATCTTCCATTTCTTTCACCTTCGAAATTTCCGTATTTAAAGGATGTATAAATAATTCCATCATCTTTTAAAGACTTACTCATTTTTGATAAGACATCTTTTAATTCGGATTTTGGTAAATGTAATATAGAAGAGCATGCCCAAATGCCATCATAGTAATTTTGTTTATCCAAATCTTGAAACAACATGTGTTTTACTTGAATACCAGTATATGCACTGGCACTTTTACATAATTCCAAAGATCCATCAATGGCTTCAACATCATAGCCTGCTTCAATAAAACATTTAGTATCTCTTCCAGATCCACATCCAAAATCTAATATTTTATTTCCGGATAATTCTTTTAGAAATTTATCTTGTATATCTTTTAAATCTGCTGATACAGTTCCTTGAATAAAGGATTCAGCATTCTTATTATAGTAGTCCAAAGTTTTGTTTATCATATATACCTCTAATACCATCTAATACTGTGTATATAATATCTTGAAGTTGTATTCAAATCAATTTAAAACAAAAAACAGGAACTTTGTGTGTTCCTGCATTTATAATTTTAGAATTCTTAACAAAAAATAGAGCTGGATTTGAGTAAGTTGTGAAATGGTACCAGCTCTAATGCTAAAGGGTTGATTATTTAAAATAACCAACATTGATATATTACCATAATATTAATTTTTCATCAGCAAAAAAAACATTTTTTGTGACAAAATAAAAGGACCGGAATGGGCCCGGTCCAGAAATGGGAATGTTGAGAAAGTTAATTGAAAGGGTTAGAGTCTTAACTTATCAACATAATTACTATAACACGTTTCTATAGGAAAAGAAAGCATATTGTTATCGAATGTACACTTGAAAATAAAAATAAAGGCTCTGTCACAACAAATGGTTGATTTTTGACGAGAAATAGCGTACAA